>JABHHM010000274.1 GCA_018671575.1 Methylococcales bacterium
AGGGATGGCGAAACAACTTTAGAACAAATTGAAGCCTTGTTGGGCGCGCCACCTGAAGAGGGTTGATTGATAAATAAACTATTTTTATATCCTCATGAATATTTGAACTATAGAATATTTGAACTATAGAATATTTGAACTATAATTATATTGATCGAAATACCCACTCATACTTTTTAAGGAGTCTCTTCTGTGAAAAAACTACCATTAATAATGAACAAACAATCGTTACAACAAAAAAGACAACAAGGTTTTACCATTATTGAAATATCCATTGCGTTATTTTTAGGATTGTTGATTGTTGGTGCTATTGTAACTTCTTTTGGTCAGAATAAAGAAGATACGAATATAGGTATTGCTAAATTGTTTTTTGCTAAAAACTTACCAGAGGCAATTACTGGAGTAATGATGCGTGAAGGTAGTTTGACAACTGCGGCAGCACTCACTACTTCTTTGGGAAACAGAAATTTTGCATTAACAACCGCTTGGAATGATGCTGTAGCAGTTACTGGAATTTCAGGTAATAATGTCACTTTAACTTATTCCTTAGCAAGTACAACCACAACTGCCGCCCAATTAAAAGTTGCCATAGATTCGATGAGCAACTCTAATATTGTGAGTACAACGGCAACTAATGCAAATTTATTGACTGTTGTTATAAGATCTAACTAATTTATATTGATAATATGACTAATCGTAAACAGCGCGGTTTTACTGTTATAGAAATAACAATTAGTCTGTTTTTAGGGTTGCTCATTATTGGTGCTATGATAACTTCGTTCGCCAATAAAAGTGAAGACGAACATATGTTTGAGGCTCGGTTGTTTTTTTTAAAGCAGGCAACCGAGTCAATTACACGTTATCGTCTTAATGGAGGGGAAATAGTCAATTTGGTTAAATCTGATTTAACCAATTCCAATTTAACTCCTAATACACCTTGGGGAGATAGCTGGACTGTCGCACCTGAGGATGCCAATGTGAAATTCACTTGGTTATTGACTAGTGCAGATAACCCGACTGGATCATGTCAGGCTTTGGCTAATGTTATTCCATTGAATAATACCAATATTATCAGTGCTATCTGCGGTGGTTCGACTTTAAATGTAGTCATGAGAGGACAATAAATGTGGTTTCGCGTTAAAGGTATTGATAATGAAGGAAAATTGGTTTCCCGAAAAATTGATGCCGATTCAGAGACAATGGCAATTTCCTTGTCAGGTTTCAGCACCGCCCGATTAGAGTCTGTTAAACCAGATATGTTTGCCGCATTTCTCTATGAAGCCCAATATCCAACGCCTACCTTGAGAGATCAAGCGCTCTTTCTATCTTCCTTATCTTCACTGGTCATTTCTGGACAGAATATTCAAGAGGGTGTGCAGCGCCTATTGGCAATTAATACGCAGTTTAAAGTGGATAAAGCCGCTTTAGATCAAGCCATTACTGTTTCCAGTATTTTGACCGCATTAAGATTTAGCCCAATGGCAATTACTTTGGCTGAGGTTGGTGAGCAGTCAGGTCAATTGGGTGAATCTTTAAGTAAATCAGCAGATACCTTAATCAGAGATGAAGAAATCAAAGCAGAAATGGGTAAAGGTGTGATCAGTGGTTTTGTCATGATAGGTATTGGTTTTTTAATATTTATCGTTGCACCTTTGATGTTTGGACCACTGCTTGAAGGTATTATGGCAGAAGAGAATGTCACTATCCGCACAGGAATATGGAGTGAAATTCTGGTGGGTCTCAAGGTGTTTTATATTTCATACTGGCAATTGGCCATTGGTATGATTGCGATTGTTGGCGCATTTCATAAAATCATTTGGAAATACATGGTCAGAGTACCAGGCTTTCGTGTTTTTCTGGAATTACAATTATTAGTGCGTAGCTTAAGATTTGTCATGGCTTATTTGCCTTTATATCAAGCTGGAATTGTACTTGATAAAGCGTTGGTTATGTTGGTCAGGCAAGAGAAAGGTGACAATGAAAAAATATTAAAAGAAATGATGGTGAGTGTGAGTCAGGGACAAACTTTATCGCATGTCATTGATACCGATGAATGGTCTGGTATTCTAAGAACAGGTTTTTCAGGATTTGAAAAGCTAGAAGTCACCGCACGAGTCACTGTGCTGGAAAATATGATTTCAGTTTTACGTTTGCAACAAGGGGTGTTTTCAAATCGAGTGGGTGTTGCCATGAAAACCATTGGAATGTTAGTGGCATTGGTTGCTATTTTGTCCATCGTATTTGGTTTTATGATCCCCATGCAGTCACTTAAACCGACCTAATCTCCTTTGAACGTCCAAGCCTCCAGTTATTCCCAAAATGATTTTGATCATCTGGTTTATGTTCGTTTGACCGAAGCCTGTAACTTGCACTGCGAACACTGTTTTATTCCTGCCACACCCAAACAAATGTCAATCAATGACTTTAAAAAAATTCCTCAAATAGTTCAATCTTTTGCCTCTCCAAATGATAATGTATTACTGCAATGGCATGGAGGAGAGCCAACGATATTTGGGGTTAAACGGTTAACTGATGCCATTGAAACGATACAGTCCAGTAATGTTCCAATTCACTGGAAACATGGTATTCAAACCAATTTGATTAATTATAATGCTGATTGGGGGGATTTATTCTCAACATATTTTAATCGTCAAATTGGGGTTTCATGGGATCCTGATATTCGTTTTTTAAATAGTAAAAAATCAGATGTTGTCGCTTATGAAAATAAGTTTCAACATAATTTGAAATCACTGATTGCTGATGGCGTAGAGCCCACTCTGGTGATGACAGGAACCCGAGTTTTTTTCGAAAAATTTAAGCATCCTTTTAAATTATTTGAATGGCTGGTGGATCATGATATTAAGTTGGCACACATTGAGCGTTTAACTAAGACGGGGCATGCAATCAATAACTGGCATAAATTAGGTGTTGATAATGCCGAATATAGTCGCTATATGTCTCGACTCTACCGTGGTTATATTCAATGGAATCAAAATAATACAGATAATCAGGTTAGTCTTTCGCCATTTGACGGCTTACAGCGTTCTGTCAGTGTATTAAAAAATGGGATACACAAACAAGCAGGTTACGGTTGCTGGTCTGGAGGTTGTGATAACCGATTTCACACCATTGACGCCACAGGTTATCAGTTGGGTTGTACCGCTTTGACCAGTAATGATGATTCATCTGCACCTTGGGTGCAATTAAACTATAATGAATTGAGAGTACAGCGCAAAGCACCTTGTCAGCATTGTGAATTTCAAAAAATTTGTTCGACAGGATGTTTTGCAACTTCTTATGAAGATGCTTCTGGTGAATGCAGTGGTGCTAAAAATTTATTTAAAACAATTGAACAGAATTATCCTAACAATGAATAAAAAATCTTCGAGTTTTTTTGACTTATTTATTATTTTATATCGATTGTTTAAAGCAACTATTATTCGTGTCACCAATAAAAAGAATCGAGAAACCATGAGAGCCTTTGATTCAACGTTGCCTGAAAATAAGATGAAAGAGTTGCCTGAATTATCTCCTCATTCTGCGCCACCACCTGCATTTTATTATGATGAGCGAAATTCTATTTTAAAGTTAAAAAATAATAAAAATAATAATGAGAGCGATTAAATGGATGATCACGATAACTTACTATTAACGGCCGAAGATATTCATCTCAATGCTGATTATTTATTGGTCACAGATTCTTCGGGTAAGCATCGGAGTTGGCAATAT
>JABHHM010000343.1 GCA_018671575.1 Methylococcales bacterium
AATGTTAATATAATTATGGTCACCTACTTACCTAAGGGACGATTCAAAATTAACCTTTACATTTACTCGATCTTTTGCCCACAGGCTTCGTTACTCAAACAGTTGCATAGTTCGACTATGCGCCTATTTTCGTGCCTTGCCTGTGAACAAAATTTCTTCGCAAATTGTAAAGGTTATTTTTGAATCGTCCCTAATGGTTAAAAAATTAGGCCAATCTCTGAGTATTTAAATATTGCCCGTTAGGGCATCATGTTCATAGAATATCTGAAATCAAATAACGGAATCAATCAAATGCTGACAATTTATAATACTTTGACAAAAGAAAAAGCCGAATTTAAACCCATTCAGCCTGGCAAGGTTAAAATTTATGTCTGTGGAATGACTGTTTACGATCATTGTCATATTGGTCATGCCCGAGTTTTGGTGGTGTTTGATGTGATTGTCAGATATTTGAGACATATTGGTTATGATGTGACCTATGTTAGAAATATTACCGATGTTGATGATAAAATTATAAAGCGTGCCAATGAAAATAACGAAGACATTAAGCAGTTAACCACTCGGTTTATTGAATCAATGCATCAAGATGCCAAAGAGCTTGGTGTGAAATCACCAGATATTGAACCCAAAGCAACAGATTCGATGGCAAGCATTATCAGTATGGTTAAAACATTGGTTGATAAGGGCATGGCTTATGTGGGAGAAAATAATGACGTGTATTATTCGGTTGGGAAATTTGATAATTATGCTCAATTGTCGGGTAAAAATATTGAAGATTTGGTGTCAGGAACACGGGTTGATGTTAATGAAGTAAAAAAGGATCCGTTAGATTTTGTTTTGTGGAAAGCCGCTAAGTCCAATGAACCGTCATGGGAGTCTCCATGGGGACAAGGACGACCTGGTTGGCACATTGAATGTTCCGCCATGTCTACCGATTGTTTGGGAAATCATTTTGATATTCATGGGGGGGGGATGGATTTACAATTTCCTCATCATGACAATGAAATAGCGCAATCCGAAGCGGCAACAGGAGAGCATTTTGTTAATTACTGGATGCACAATGGTTTTGTTCGTATCAATGAAGAAAAAATGTCTAAATCTTTGGGTAATTTTTTTACTGTAAAAGAAGTGTTAAAGCAATACCGTGGTGAGGAAATTCGTTATTTTATTCTTGCCAGTCATTATCGTAGTCCGCTTAATTATTCAGATCAACAACTTGATGCGGCAAAGGCATCATTAAGTCGTTTGTATACTGCCATTAGAGGCGTTGATTTTAAGGTGTCGGGAGCAATTGATCCCAATAATGCTTATGCTAAACGGTTTTATGATGCAATGAATGATGATATCAATACTTCAGAGGCTGTGTCGGTTTTATTTGATTTGTCACACGAAATTAATCAGTGTCGGGCTAATGAAAAACTGGGTGTTGAGGAGTTGGTCGGGTTATTGGTTCAATTGGGTTCAGTGATTGGATTGTTGCAGCAAGATGCAGAGCAATTTTTTAAAGCAACAGCAGGGCAATCTGATGATGCAATTACAGATCAGGCAATAGATGAATTGATTCAGCAACGGTTAACAGCAAGACAGCAAAAAAATTGGGCAGAAGCCGACAATATTCGAGATCAATTGAGTGAGCAGGGCGTCATTCTTGAAGATGGTGCTGGTGGGACAACATGGAAAAGAGAATAAATGATAGGGACGATTCAAAATTAACCTTTACATTTACTCGACCTTTTGCCCACAGGCTTCGTTACTCAAACAGTTGCATAGTTCGACTATGCGCCTATTTTCGTGCTTTGCCTGTGAACAAAATTTCTTTGCAAATTGTAAAGGTTATTTTTGAATCGTCCCTTAATAGGATAAAAACATGAAAATAGTTTTTCTTGATCTAGCCACTGTTGATCAAGGTGATCTGGACTTGTCAGGATTGAAAGCATTGAATTGTGTATTTTATCAATCAACAACTCCAGAGCAAGTGATTGAGCGATGTCAGGATGCTGTTGCAGTCATTGTTAATAAAGTTAAAATGACATCTTCTATCATGCTTAATTTACCCAAACTTAAATTAATTTGTGTGGCGGCAACGGGGCTTAATAATATTGATTTAACGATCGCAAAACAGCAAAAAATAACTGTTTCAAATGTCACCAATTATTGTACTGATTCAGTGGTGCAGCATGTTTTTTCATTAATCAGTGCATTGAATACTTGCTTATTGGATTACGCCAATGATGTGAAGCAAGGGAAATGGTGTGAAAGTGATCAGTTTTGCCGATTGGATTTTCCAATTTATGAATTATCTGGAAAAACATTAGGTATTATCGGTTATGGTGTTTTAGGTAAAGCGGTTGAGAAAGTGGCTTTGGCTTTTGGCATGTCTATTTTACGAGCCGAAAGTTTAACAGGTCAACAATATGCTGATCGAGTGCCACTTGAATTTTTGTTGCAACAATCCGATATCGTTACTATTCACACACCCTTAACGGATATGACGCAAAATATGATCGGTGATCAAGAATTATCTTATATGAAATCATCGGCCTTACTGATCAATACGGCACGGGGTGGAATTGTAGATGAATTGGCTTTGGCAAAAGCATTAAGAAGTAAAAAATTGCGTGGTGCAGGGTTTGATGTGCTTTCTGAAGAACCACCGCCTAAAAATCATCCGCTTTTAGCAACTGATTTAACCAACTTACTATTAACTCCACATATTGCTTGGGCAAGCCAGCTGGCTCGACAAAATGTCATTAATAGAGTGGTTGAAAATTTACAAATCAGATGATTTATACATTTCTACATGGCTCATTTTTCAATTCAGAGGCTCATGAAACCATGAAAAATAGGCTGTTTACAAAGTGCTGGCAGTATTTCTTTGTTTGGCTCACTTAATGTGTTGTAATGTGTGAATGAAAAAAATATTAAGCGATACAACCATTGAAGAACTTGAAAATAGAATCAATATTAAAGAGATTTATGTGATTCTTGATTATTTGTATGCGGCTCGTGATAATTTGGATGATGAAACAATCAATGATGTACAGCAAATTATCGAGATAATTCATAATGCTGTCGAAGGTTATGATGCTGAAGATGGTGATGAATTATTTGATTTGGCCAATAAAATGGTAAGCCATCTCAATCAAGTTCAGTCACAAATTGAAAAGGTTGTAGATATGGTGAAAACGGTTGTTAAGTGTCGACCTGATCGGGAGGGGAGTAAATAGAGTTGTTTATTTTACCATATCAGAAATAAATGAATCATATATTGAATAATAAACTCAGTGCCTCAGTAGTTTTTACGTTCGTTTGGTGTTTCCAGTCGGATGACAGACATTAATAATGCTGGAATAACAAAAATTGTAAATACCGTTGAAAAGACTAATCCACCTGTTATAACACTGCCTAAACCACGATAAAATTCTGAACCAGGACCTGGCATGAGTATCAATGGGAGCATGCCAAAGGTTGAGGTCAGCGTGCTCATGAATATTGGTCTTAATCTACTTTGAGTGGCATCGTATATCGCTTGTTGTGGCTGAATATTGTGATATCGAATTAGATTAAGGGTTTGGTGGACGATCAAAATGGCATTATTGACCACGATACCCACCAGTATTACAAAACCCAGCATGGTGAGGACATCAAGGGGTTGGTAGGTTAAGAAATGACTGGTCAAATGTAATCCAATGATGCCCCCAGCTGCGGCCAAAGGTAAAGTGAATAAAATAATAAAGGGGTAAATGAAGTTAGAAAATAAGGCCGCCATGATTAAATAAGTAATAATGACTGCTAATATCAAATTGACCTGCATCGATTCCATGGTTTCTATTAATTTATCAGAGGTGCCACTTAAAGTGATGTTAACATCTTTCAGTTTTCCTTGTTTTTTCAGTTCTGGAATAATTTTGTTGCTCAATAATTCTATTCCTTCCTGAATGGTATAGTGTTCAGGAGGCGTGACTTCTAAAGTAATGGTGCGTTTCCCTTGAACATGTCTGATTTCACTGATTCCAGAGGTTCGTTTGAATTTTGCCAAGTCATTGAAATTAACCAATTGTCCGTTAGGTGTGACCACTTGTGTCATCATCATGTCTTCAGCTGTACTGTATTGATGTTCATCGGCTTTTAAAATAATATTGATTTTGTTCGTTCCATCAATTTGAAATTCACCGATTTTTCTACCTTGCATTAATACGTCAGCCAGAACGCCTAAACTGAATGCGTCCATATCTAGTTTGCTCAACATCAGGTCATTTGGAATGAGGCGGATTTCAGGAAAAAGTAATTCAATGGATGGTACGGGCCGTATTTGAGACTCAGGAATTTGCGATGAAATTGTGCCAAAAAGACTGCTGCCAATGTCTGCTAATTTTTCAATGTTTTTTCCGCTGATATCCACATCTATGTTGCGCCCTTTACCCAAATCATCGTCAAAAACACCCGCTTGAATGGTTATTCCAAAAATACCAGGAAAACTATTGGCAATAGGTTGAAGTAAGGATTTAAAGACTGAAACACGCCGATCATCAGCGCTGATGACGCCAAAAATCATAAAATCACCGCCTGCAACATAAAAGGCTCTGGCAATTGCAGGATATTTTCCTATTGCATTGCCCATGTGTGGTTTTATTTTTTTAAATATGGTTTCTCCAATTTGTTTTTTCTCGCGATATGAAAGGCCAGGCGGTGGGATAAGAATATTGAATATGAGGTTTCTATTACCTTGAGGTAGGTATTCCATTTTAGGTAATAATTCAACAATACTGACAATCGATCCACCTATTAAAAAGATAATCAATAAACCTCGTCTGATGGCAGATTTTAGAAAAAAATGGAGTATGTACATGATTGAGTTTGAGAAGGCATTTCCCATGGTCACCAAAATACTTTTTTTCTCAGTAGGCTGATGGCTATGATATGGATGAAAATGCATGAGTTGACGCCATAACATGGGAATAACTGAAATGGATACAAATAGTGAAAATGTCACTGCAACGGTGACAGCAATTGCAATATCTTTAAACAATTGACCTGCCTCATTCTCTAAAAAAACAACGGGTAAGAATACTGCTACGGTCGTTAAGCCAGATGCAATCAATGCACCCCAAACTTCACTGGTACCATCAAATGCGGCATTCATAAAAGCTTTCCCCATTTTTTTATGGCGGTCGATATTTTCCAGTACCACGATGGCAGAATCAACCAGCATTCCAACGGAAAAAGAAATACCCGCTAATGAGATGGTGTTAAGTGTTCGGTGCATCATATCCAAAATCAAAAAAGTGGAGATAATAGAAATTGGAATGGCCAGAGCAATAACCGTAGTGGCTGAAATTGATCGCAAAAACAACAGTAGGATCATGATCGCTAAACTGCCACCAATGAGAATATTTTGTTGGACTAAATCGATAGAACCTTGAATATAGGCTCGGTTGTCATGTAGCCACTGAATTTTTAGCCCAGCAGTTTTTAATTTTCCTTGGTTTAATTCATTGACCATTTTTTCAACTTGATTCGTCAAGGAGATGAGGTTGGCATTATTTTCAGGTTTAACGCCGATAACCAGTCCTTTGACACCATCAACCATGGATATTGCTGTTGGGTTTTCATATCCAAAAGCGATTATTGCGATATTTTTCAATTTGATGGGTTGATTATTATGGGTTGAAATGACTTTTTCACCGACTGAAGCTGGCGTAGAAAACTTAGCCGTCATTCGAATCCGATAACTACGCCGACCAATGTCAATTGAGCCAGCAGAAATATTGTGATGATGTTTTTTGATGGCTGTAATGACTTGATTCAGGCTTAGATTATATTTGGCTAAAGCCTTAAAATCGAGGATGATTTGTACTTGCTGAGGTGTGCCACTCATTAAAAATAATTCAGCTACACCAGGAATTCGCTCATAATATTCCCGTATTTCATTGTCTAAATAGGTTTTATACTGGTCTATATTATTGGGGTTTTTGGGTAAGGTTCTAAGCATTGTCCATATCACTGGAGATGTGCTTGCTCCCGTTGCTTTAATAACTGGTTTTAAAGTGTTTTCAGGATAACTTTCTACTTCAGTTAATTTGTTGCTAACATCCAATAGGGCTTTATTAATGTCTGTACCGATGGAAAACTTAAGCGTCACTGTTCCAGTATTGTCGAGTGATTTTGATTCGTAAGAAGTGATGCCTGGTGTGTTTTTTAATACCAACTCCTGTTTGCTGATAATTTCCTGTTCTATTTCAAAGGGAGAAGCACCTGGCCAGATGGTTTCAACAGAAATTTCTGCTTCAATGACATTGGGGGTTAACTGCTTGGGTAAATGTTGTAAAGATAAAACACCAAATATCAACAGAAAAATAACCAATACCGTAACAGCAACTGGTTTTTGTAATGAAAATTGAATAACGTTCATGGTGTTTTTATATTATTTTCATCATTATCCCGCAAGGGGATAAGTTTACATTGAAGCGGATAATCCGCTTAATTTAGTTTTGTCGATGGCATGAATAAAACAGATTCAACTTTTACTAATTTGTTGGAGGATTAACCGATGATTGTAACTCAGTAACCGATTGCCCTGGGAAAATACGTTCATTTCCTTTGACAATGACTTTCATGTCTTTTTTTAATTGTTCTGCTTGTACTGCAGCAACTGTATTTTTAAATAATTTGACGGTTACAGGAATCATGACCGCCTTTTTATTTTTTACTGCAAAGACAACTTGTTGGTTAAAACGTTTGATAATGGCGTCTCTCGGGACTATCAGCGTGTTTAAAAATTGTTTGATAGGCAGTTGTAGTGTGGCATCCATTGATTCATACATATGGTTATTAATTTCATTTAATTGTATTTTAAGTGGTACGGTGCGAGAATTTTTGTCACCGATAATGATAATGCCTATAACATCAGCCTTAATGCTTTTTCCTTGAATAGTTAAGTTGACTTTTTTGGGCAAGTTTTGCGTCATATTCATGGGAATATCAATATAGGCATCGATTTTTGTTGGGTCAATTAACATCGCAATGGTACCGCCTTCTTCTACCCATTCACCCAATGCAACTTTTTTTTGAGTTATCATGCCGTTAAAAGGTGCTCTTATAAAATGCTGTTTTCTTTTAATATTCAGAATATTAAGCTCCGCTTCTAACCCAATCAGTTTTTGTTCCAGGCTTGAGCGACTATAAAACACTTCATCGTATTGTTGTTCGGATACATTTTCTTCACCCAATAATCGATCATATCGTTTTAAGTCTTTAGTGACTTTTTCTAATTGGATTTTAATTTCTTTCATGGAAGATTGAGTTGTGTTTATGTTTAAGTCCAATACTTCATGATCTAATTCGACCAATAATTGACCTTTTACTACTTTATGAGTAGTGTCAAAATAGATTTTTTGTACTAATCCTGCGGCTCTGGAGGCAATGAGAGATTGTTCTCTGAATTTTAAAGAACCGATAAAGTTCTGTTGTGTAATGATGTCACCTTGCTGGACGACCTTAGTGACCACATTTATGGGTATATTCTGCGATGATGCATGTCCTGCAATTTGAATAATGCAGCCTATGAATATTATTGAGGCTTTAAAGGCTGTTTTGAAAATCACAATGTTTCGATGATGTTTAATATATTTAAAAGAATTGGGTTAGGGGGTGATTCAAAAATAACTAAATAACTTAGGTTGAGTAAATATGAAGGTTAATTTTAGATCATCTCTCAGTTTAAATTGAGTCTAAGTCTACCTTAAAATTCAAATAAATTCATTACCTAAATACACTTTGAATAACCGTATAATCCACGTGATTGTTTTTGAAATGAAGAAGGAGAATTTGCAGTGTCATTTTTAAATCAATCTGATATCAGCAATTATTGTGCTGGATGTGTTTTTGTGGAGGATAGAGATAGGTAGCGGTTGGTCATTCAGTATTTGGCTTTACTTTTTCGATTTGCCCATGGATTGATATCCTTATTCGGGCGGTGTCTTTTCCCCTGGTTCCACTCAGCAGATTTAGCCTCACGTTTTTCTCTCAACCGCTCAGCGTCTTCTAAACTGAGTTCAGCAGGCTCACCTGATGATTGATCTTCTGGAATAATTCGATCCCGAGGAGGCAATGAAAACTGTTCGGAAGATGCTCTCGGTAAATTTTTAAACTTATACAAATAGAAAGCTTCAATTTTTTCACGCGCCCAATCCGTTTTTTTAAGAAACTTCACGCTAGAATCAATGCTTGGGTTGGTCTTAAAACAATTGATGTTTAAATAGGCAAAAAGAATCTCAAAACCGTAGTGATCTACCATTTCAATCAATAATTTTTTCAACCTAACACCGTGTAACGGATTGTTCCTGTAATTGATTTCATCATTCATGTTAATATCCACTCAAGCTATTGAATTAAATATCAGCATTATACCAATTGTTGTGGCAGTACGCATTACTTTTACTGGGAGGCTGTCCGAAAACTCATCTTTCCACTAATTTTTCGTTTACCCCTCAAGGGAGTATCGAGGAAAAATGGAATTAAGGTAACGCGCAATAAATAAACTACCCATATTG
>JABHHM010000196.1 GCA_018671575.1 Methylococcales bacterium
CAATATGGGTAGTTTATTTACTTACACTAACTTTTCAACCATGTCCGAAACTCTTCCAACGACGAAGCTTTAAATGCTTTTCTTAGCATCTCTTTCAATTTATTCATATCAGTTTCCTGATTGATCTCGATAATCACATCTTTGGGTGCTGAAATATCAAGGTTTATTTCTAAGGCTTCTATGGCATTTTCACGGGTAGTTCTTAATGCACCTTTTTGGTCGCCTTCTTCTCTACCAATTCTTACTGCGCTAGTCACATATTGCATGGTCTTTTCCTCTTCAAATTCTCTCAACTCTTCCAGAAAGGTCTTCTCCAGATCATCAGGTAATGCTAGAATCCAGTCAATGAAACTATATAATTCCAGAACATTCTGCTTGCTGTACTTTTTCTCATAGAGCCGTTTGGTTAAGCTGAATTTCCAATCTTTTCGTTGCAATCCATCACTTATCTGTTTGGCTTTCAGTTGTGCCATGACAACAATGGCAAATGGATTGATACTTTCTTCAAGTCTAATCCAATTTTCTTCAAAATCCAATAATTTGATTACTGGGAACGTAAAATTCAGTTCACATCCCCAGATGGATTTTGAATATTGATTCGGGCGGTAATTTTGTTCGTCATCACATAAAATAACCAGGCTAGCCACATCAACATGGTATTGTTCCCAAATGCGGTGTCGGTAAACATAAATTCTTTCTGAGAATTTTGATTCTCTGGATGATTGCACTTCAATATGAATTAACACCCAGATAAGGTCACCGCTTTTTAACCAAACTTTAACCAGTTTGTCAGCATATCTTCTTCCAAGCTTTGCATCTTTGGTTATTTTTTCTAAGTCCTTATCCATGAAGTCATGGTTTTTATTCCAATCGATATCTTTGAAGATTTCTGGAAAAAAGAAAACCATAAAATCGGGAAAAAACTTCTCTATAGCTTGTTTCCATGGGCTGTCGTAGTCATTACGGTCTGGCTGATTCATTTGTCATTCTTTAAAACTTTAATGCGAGTTTTTCATTATGACAATCATTGATTTATTTGCAAACCTATTTGTTTAAATCTGTGAACGTATTGCATATTGAAGAAAGAGAAAGGTCAAGAAAGGGTCAGAAAGGGTCAAGTCTTTTCATTAGTCATCACGTAAGGTGTTTAGTTTATATTTTCAATCTAATGACTAAAGCAAAGATTTGACACTTTATCACTTTATTTTCGTCTTCTTTGTTACAAAAATAGGTGTGCAGTCGTTCTGCTCAGACTGTTTTTGTGGTAAACAAAGATAAAAAAGCCAGTAAGATGGGTGGTTTATTTATTGCAAGTTACCTAACAGATATGAGTACGAAATAAGGGACGGGTACGAAATAATTTCCGTTCTTGGCTTCATATTTGTAGGTGAATTTGATGTCATTTTTAAAATTAATTCAAGGAGGTTAACCCACTACCCCCAACTTCTTTCTCACATCTGAAATAACGCTAACCAGTCTTTTCTGTGTTTCATGAGGCACGTTGGTTTCCGATAAAACCTGTTCTTGAAAATTGTCTGTTGATTCGGCACATTGATGTAATAATTCGGTGGCTATTTTCTTATTTAAACCGAATGATTTACCCAATCTTATGATGCTATCTCTTAATGATCCTTCAATTTCAAATGGGATTGCGGATAATAAATTGTGTCGACTCCAAGCTCGCATGGGGGCAGGATCATACATTGGTGATACCGATAAACCATCATTTCCACCAATAAATGACAGATTTTCCAGGTGCATATCACCGTTACCCGTTAAAATGGCCAGTAAAAATCGCTGATAGACACTTTTTTGTGATGTTTTAACATCAAATTTAGCCACTTTGCCAATGGCTGCCAACATTCTACCCACTCTCTCCATATCGGTATCAGTGGCTCCAGTGACATCTGTTGTGGCAGAAGCCATTGCCGAAAAAAATGACTCTATCGGTATGGGTGTTCCTTTTTGAGTTCTATCGAATCGCTCAATTGCTATCATTGGCAGATCATCAATATTTGCCAGCCAATATCTGGGAGTAATCACTCCTGATTTTTTATTAGCCTCTAGTCCTAGTGCTTCTAATTGAGTTAAGCCAGCGTATTCTGGGTACTCAATTTTAATAATCACTTCAACGCTTTTATGTCCATCAATATGCTGTAAACCTGGTCGTTCAAAATCACCATTCCAGTTGGGTAAATCAGGTATTGTTGCCAGTATTTTAGGAATCATGCCTCCAACAGATGGTGTGGGTCCTAATAAATTCACCAAATCAATGTCTTCGGGTAGTGCCATTGATAAATCTTCTTTTAAAAATTGCCAAATGGTTGAACGCAATTCAGATTCATCAGATTGTAATAGTGGTTTTTGTTTTTCCTCGTACCATTGCTGTGCTTCAAAGTCTGTCTCAAAAATATCAATATGACCAATGCCATTCCTTCCTGCCATCATCAGCAATGCCCACTCTGTATCAAAGCCAGGTGCAGGAGGGGTATCGTATTTTGCTAGGATATTATTATAGATTCGACGCTGAATATTTTTTTTGCCTTGTCCTGGAATCAATGACATTAAGCGTGGGTAAAGTGGCATGGCCTCGCTGGCAGTATGAACGATTGGCTTGTCTTCAAAAATATCAGGACTACTGAAGATGGAAACGCCTGTGGTAGAACCTGTATTCAGATAATCCTGAGTATAGCTGAAACGAAATTCTCGGCCTGTTGAAATAATATTGGCCATTTTAACTGGATCACCATTTATTTGTGTCCAGATTACCGCATAACGGTCTTTTTCCATTAAAAAAGATCTCCGTTTTGAATCGCTTTGGCAAGGTTATTATCTGGGATCAGTGAAAATTGGTATCCCGCCAATCTTGCCATATCCTGAATCAGCGAAAAATCACAATTGCCACGTTTTTTTATTCTGGATAGTGTTGTTGGATGAATGCCCAGACGATTTGCTACCTCAGCTTCGCTCATTCCTTTTGAATGAGTTGCTTGGAGTATTTGGGTGAGTAATTGATTAAATTCAGGTGACATTGATATTAGCAAACCAGTGTATTTAGAATGTAAGTATAGCAGAAATTAGCAATTTCGCTAATACTTAGGAGGGCGTGATGCCCTGACAGGCAAATATTTTGCGAATGGTATATTTTTTACCATGAAGCACATGAAGACAATGAAGAAAAAACTTCAATATCTTCATGGTGAAAATAAAAAACCAATGATTATTGGTACAAAAACAGCAATAATTATCCCGCTAATAATACTCAGTAACAGTGAATTGAAAATAAATTGATACAATAACCAAGGCAGTAATAATAGCGAGATATAAAAAGAAATATTTTGGCTCAATTCAAGTAATTTCATGGATGTACGTTACAAATTCAATAATGAAACATCAACTTTTACCACTACTTTTTTAACGGTCATGACTTTTCCTGCCGACATAAGGCAAGGCATATGAGCGTCATCAGGCAATAATGCAGAAAAATTGCCAGGTTTTAATTTAATGACTGTCGTTTCCGTTGCATTTTTATCATAAAACTCGACATCTTTTGAGGAGTTGTATGGCTTGTTGACGGTAAGAAAAGGTGTTGGGTAGCAGCGAATATCTTCTTCTCCGCTTAACAGTAGTTGTATGTCTAAATATTTTCGATGAGCTTCTAATACGGCATTTTCTGGTTTTCTAGTCTCATATGACATAACAATGGCAAATATGTTATCACCTTGTATGGCGTATTTTTTTTCTTCGGCATCAACGGGTAATGTTTGTAAAAATGTAAATGCCTGTTGCCATGCGTTACCTAACGGATAAAGTGACCAGTTTTTTATTTGATCTGAAATCATTGGGTTTTCCTTTTGTTGATTTGTTATTATAATTTTGAATTTGACATAATGTTTTTTTAAAGAAATCATGACTTAAAATTACTTGTTCAAACGGTTTTTATATGATTTTATCAGTAGAAAAAATCTCAGATGTATTGATGAAATTAATAAGTGAATAATTTGCTGATTGATAAGTCAAATCACCAGCATAAATAACATAACCATTTATTGCCAAATCAGTCATGGCTTTAAAATTATTGATACCCTTCACAAATCCTTGATGAAAAGTCATGGATGATTTAATTTCAATTGGAATTAAATCTTTGCCTCGTTTATAAATTAAATCAATCTCTGTTCCTTTAGTGGTGCGAAAATAGAATAAATTAGGATTCATTCCTTGGTTTAATCGAGCTTTTAATGCTTCCGTGACAACTAGGTTTTCAAAAATATTACCAATCAACGGGTCTCTTTGCAGTTGTTTTATATTTTCTATGCCGAGCAGATAACATAATAACCCCGTATCAGTGAAATAAATTTTAGGTGATTTAATAACCCGCTTACCAAAATTTTCGAAATAGGGTTCGAGTTTGAAAACAATAAATGAGGCCTCTAAAACTGATAACCAATTTTTCAACGTATTGCTACTAACTCCAGCGTCACTAGCGAGAGATGAAAAATTGATTATTTGCCCTGCTCGTCCTGCTAATAGCTTCAAAAACTTTTCAAAACTTGCTAACTCTTTTAAATGAATAAGTTGTCTAACATCACGCTCAATATAAGTTTC
>JABHHM010000209.1 GCA_018671575.1 Methylococcales bacterium
GAATCCGTTATTTGCTACGCATTCTCTATACCGCTATTGCCTTCATAAGTTTTGGTCTCGTCTCTTTAATACTGGTTTACATCATTTTCCCAATGCTGAAAATCAAACCTGGTAGCTCTCTCGAAAAAGAAAAAAGAGTACAGTATGCTATCCATAAGGCATTTCAGTTATTTTTTTATTGTGTGCAATTTTTAGGATTGATGAAAAAAGAAGTCTATAATCAACAACCTCCACCTTTAAATGAAGCCATGGTCATTGTTGCCAATCATCCGACTTTAATTGATGTCGTCATGCTATTGTCGATTATCCCACATGCCACTTGCGTAGTTAAACATCAACTGAAAAAAAATTTCTTTCTTAGAGGTGTAGTCACCAGTGCTGGTTATATAACCAATACCGATGGCAGTACATTTTTAGAAAATTGTGTTGAAAAATTACAGCAAGGACATTCACTCATTATTTTCCCAGAAGGCACTCGGTCTCCAGAGAATACTCTGGGTAAATTCAAAAGAGGCGCAGCCAGAATTGCTATTTCCAGTCAAACCAGAATATTGCCTTGCCTGATTCAATGCTCACCCCCGACTTTAATGAAACATCAAAAATGGTATTGTATTCCCCAAAAACCATTCACTTTAAGTATTGAATTTCTCGAGCCCATATCAACGGAACAATATTATTCTGATACAGAAGAAAAAATGCCCATTTATGCAAGAAATTTAACTGAAATATTACGAGAATTTTTTCTTAATAAGGGGAAACGGAATCAATAAATGTCCAAATTGCACAGGACATTTATTTATTATTCATCAGGGGGGGTAGGGCATGTTCTGATTACTCTAAAACTTTCTTTAAAATTTTTAAAACGCCCGACATACTCATTGGCTTGGGTAAATAACCATCAAAGCCTAAGTTTTTGTATTGATCCAAGTCTTTTTTCATAACGCTTGATGTTGCCGCAATATATTTGATTTTGGGGTGACGCTTTTTACAGTATAAAAATGCATCATCACCACTCATGACGGGCATTCTGATATCCATAAAAATTATATCAGGGCTGTCTTCTTCTGTGACCTTTTCAAGGATGTCACAACACTGTTTTCCGTTAATGGCCATTTGTGCATTGATGCCTTCTTTTTTCAGAAAAAACTTAAGCAATTCTCTGTTTAGTTCGTTGTCATCAACAATGAGTGCTTTGATGTTCTTAAGCTGAATATGACTTTTTTTTGATTTGTCGAGATCATCTGTTTCTATATTATCATTGGCTGTTTTTAGTGGTAAAGTGATTGAAAAACAGGAGCCAGCACCTTGTTCCGATTGAATTGTGATTTGACCTTGCATCATTTCAATAAAACGGTGTGTAATGGCCATGCCTAATCCTGTGCCACCTTTGTCATGACCCGCATATCCTTGTTCAAAAGGTTTGAAGATATTGTCTACGGTTTTTTGATCCATTCCAGGCCCTGTATCAATGACCTCGAACAAATATAAATTATCGACTTTATCAATGTGAAATTTTATAGAACCTTGTTCAATGAATTTAACCGCATTACCAACAATATTAATCATAATTTGCTGTAGTCGCTGCATATCAGCAACAACGGTGTGGTTGGGTAGCTGATTTAAAATAGTCAGTTCAATGTCTTTGGTTTGACAGGTTGCTGTGAATAAATCATTGATGTTGGCGGTTAATTCATCTAAGTTAAAGCTGGAAAGACGCAAATCCATACCATCTGACTCAATTTTAGACAAATCAAGAATGTCATTAATTAACCCCAGTAGATGTTTTCCTGCGGTTTCTATTTTTATGGCGCAGTCATGCATTTCATCAACATCATCTTCTTCGGAAATTATCTCGGCAAAGCCAAGGACATGGTTTAAGGGAGTACGAATTTCATGGCTCATATTGGCCAAAAAAGTGCTTTTGGCGCGATTGGCATGTTCTGCAATTTCTTTGGCATCTATCAGTTCTTCTGTTCGTTCAATGACTTGTTGCTCTAAACTGATGTTGTGTTTTTCAATAACGCGCATCATTTTTTTGTTATTAATGATAAAGAAAACCAGTATTCCCATAAAAATGAGATTCATTAAACCAATGGCAATACCAAAATATAAGTTTTGGTCTGCTGAGTCATTAGATTTATTGAGCGTTGAAACAAATTGCTTATAACTGTTTTGCCTAAAAATTTGTATCTCTCTGTGCAGTAATTCAAGATCGATATTCATTTGAGCAATAAGGGGGCTTATATTTGTTGTTACACCCAATTGGTCGATGATGGTTTCAGAGGTGCCTGAACCCAATTTTACATAACGTCTAAACTGTTGCCGTAAGTCCTCTATTCTTGTGCTACTTGCTGGCGCAATTAATTTCATTTCCTGAAAAGTTTTGATTGCTTGTTGCCACTCTTTTTCGGCTTCATTTAATAGTCCTGATTCTCCCGTCATTACAGCTTGTAGATGTAGTTCTTTGATGTGGTTCAGGCGAACAATATTTTGGTCGATACGTTCTAAAATGGGAAAATATTTGTTTTTGACACTTTCTAAGCGTTGTCGGTTTTTTAGCGAGGTTTCAACGCTATAGAATTGAAAAATAGAAAAACTAATTACCGCTATGAATAAGATCAGGATAAATGAGTTGCCAATTTTTAACAGGGGGGATGACTTATTTAAAAAAATCATTGGTTGAGTCTAGCTTAAAGGTTTGTATCACACGAATATTTTTGCCATCAATCAAAGAAGCGTCAACCACGCCTATCCGATCTGTATTGGTACTCACTTCTTGTATGATCTGTTGGCTGCTGACTAAAGCGGGAGGGCTTCCTTTTCCTGTAAATACACGTTTTGCCCAATAAGCATTATATTGGGCATTGCTTTTTCTTATGACTTTTTGGTAAAAACTGACTTTTAAATTGTCATTTTCGTTGGGTAGCATGGGTTTTACTTTTTTCCCATTGGTAAACGTGGATTTTTTTCCTAAGTACCATTTTTTGACATCAACCAAATTAATGACGGTTGTATTACTTGAATGAACAATGATTACACCTTCTGCCATTACATTTAGAGTCGTTAAACTTGTCAATAGATAAATGATGACAAAGCCGATATGTCGAATGAGTTTTCCATGGAGGGTATTTTTATAAGTTTTCATTAGAAAATATAATCCACGCCAATAGAAAGAATCGTATTTTCAAGAAAATGTCCAAACAGTTTTTTTGTAATGGCTGGTGAGCCGTCTTTGGCAACCGTTAACTCTGTCTTAAATGCCATGTTGCTGTGAAAATCCCAACGACCACCGATGCTCCAGGAGTGTCTTTCGAGTTCGGTCAAGTTGGCTACTTGAGGAATGGAAGGGATTGATTGATAAAACTGGCGTTCTGACCAAGTTAAATGTAATGTCACTGTTTTAAAACGATAACCACCAGTCAGCATATAAGCAAGACTGTCTCCAATTCGAGATAGAGAGCCTATGCCAGGAGCGATTGAATTTAGAGTCACGTTTTCAAAATAGGGTTCTACACCTAAACGTATTATTTCACCTTCAAAAAAATAACGATTAAAGTCTGCAATGAAACCAAAAGATGCAAAATACAGATCAGCAGGTTTTTCTTTGCTGATGGTTTGAGGATTTAAAGTCACTTCATTGGCATTATCAGTGTAATTTTCTCCAATATGATAGGCTGCACGGAGTGTTAACCAATCATATGTTCCCGTGATGATTGCGCCATAAAGGTCTTTTATTCTGGCTCTGTATTGTTGGGTATTGTCGTTTTTTATATTGCCTGCATAAAGGTGAATTTCAGTTTCAATATTAGCCAGTTCTGTAGTGTAAAGTAGAGATGCTCCATGATATCTGCTAACGCCTTCTCCACCGTAAATGTCAATGGGAGGGCGTACCCAATGATAGGTGTAGCCAACATCAAGGTGGTCAGAGTGCAAATAAAGAGGCAGTCTTTGTCTACCTGCATTGAAGCTCAATGAATCATTGATTGCATAAGAGAGATAGAGCCATTCAAATTCAGGGTCGAGACTGTTGGCTGCTTGAGCCGTAACTTGTGCAGTTGCCGATAGGCCAAATTCTGATTTGGCTTTAAATTGAAAAGCAAGATTAGAATCGGGTTTAAACGACCATTTGTTATCGATTCTTGCATCAGGATTTCTTGTTCCGTCATCATTGGTGGCAATCGTAGACACCACCAAATAGGTTGACCGAGTATCGGAGCCGAGTGGTTCATCAGAAATGGTACGGCTTGCAACAATTGAACCAAAACCATTGACTTCAAACTCAAACGCCCAAGCTGTAGAGGTCATGCTGGTAAAAAGCAAGATAAGTATTTTGATGATTTTAAGTATGTGATGATTGATTATATTCATTATAAATATAATAGGATAGGAGTGTTAAAAAGTAAATGTTTGTCCAATAGACTATATTTAGCATGTGTTTGCTTTTTGTTTTTTACAATAGGCTTGTTTTTGCCTGTATAAATTGGGTATAGTTACAGTCGTTAATTTTTGCCCATAATTCATGATGTTATTTTATTATTAGGAGTCTCTCAATATGAAACAAAATTTTAGCCGAATTCTTATTGCATGTCTTGCTTTACTGATTCTCTCTGGTTGCGGAAATCGATTGAAACCTGTCGTTAATATTGAAAATTCATCAATCACTTCTGTTAATGGTGATTTGAGTATTGATCAAGTTGAAAAAGCCATTAAAAAAGCTTGTGTTACCAAAGGCTGGAGAGCAACCATTAAATCGCCAGGTCATATTACAGCAACATTAAATGTAAGAAGCCATGTTGCCATTGTTGATATTGATTATAATCCTCAGTCTTTCAGTATTACCTACAAAGACAGTACCAATCTTAAATATGATGGTGAAAATATTCATCGAAGTTATAATAACTGGATCGTTTATCTGGAAAGAGCCATTAATAGTCAATTATTGATGTATTAGTTTTCATCGTTTGGATGATTCAATAGATTACCCTGCCATTGAAACACTGGTGCCCCATCGAGGGGCTATGTGCTTACTTGATAAGGTATTAAAAAAGACAGATGATGAAGTTGTTTGTATTGTCACAATTAATGAATCTTCTTTGTTTTTAGAAAAAGGTAAAGTGGATTCATGGATAGGTATTGAATACATGGCACAATGTGTCTCGGTTCATGCGGGTTTTGTCGCATTGCATCAAAACAAAGCGACCCCAATCGGCTTATTACTAGGCTCTCGTTGTGTTGATATTAAAATTGATGCATTTCTATTGCATCAATCTTTGCAAGTCACCTCAAAAAAAATATGGCAAGGAGAAGATGGGACAGCATCTTTTGCATGTGATATCAAAGATTTAGAGAAACAAAATTATTTACTCAAGGCAAACTTGAGTGTTTATAGTCCTGAATCAGTAGCAATACTTGAATCTTAATGCGTCGGGAAAATAAGGGGAAGCGAAATAAATAAACGTCCAACTTACTTGTTTTTTTATCCACCTATTTTTACACTTCAAAGTTGAACAAAAATCCTGCGCAATTTGGATATTTATTGTATGTCCCCTTAGCCTGAAATAATCTATACTGTATTTATAAGGTATTCATATCAGTGGTCACTCAAAATGTATCAATTACGCCATTTTATCTTCCTATTCATTTTATTGCCCTGTATATCAGTGAATTCAGTCTTTGCCAAAGAAGTTCTTGAACTCTGGGTGCATCCCTATCTTTCCGCGACAGAAATTACCAGAAAATTTACACCATTGGTTGATTATTTAAACAAGCAGAATGATTTTTTAGTAGAATTGCATATATCGGTCAGTTATAGTGCACACATTAAACGAATAGGGGAAGGGCGAATAGGGTTGGCTTATCTTGGCCCTGCACTTTATGTTAAATTAACAAAACAATATGGCAAGCAAGCTCTTTTGGCTACTCTTGAAATCAATGGGCAGCCTATGTTTCATGGTATGATAGTGACTCGAAGTGATTCTGCTATTCATCACATTAAAGATATTGCAGGCAAATCATTCGCATTTGGTTCGCCTGGTTCAACCATGAGTCATATTCTTCCTCAATACATGTTGTCACAAAATGGTATTTCTCTGAAGCAACTGAGGGTTTTTAAGTTTTTGAACTCTCATCAAAATGTGGCTCTTGGCGTTTTGGGTGGTTATTATGATGCAGGAGCTATGAAGGAAGAAGTTTTCTACAAGTACCAGCAACGTGGCTTGAGAATGGTTGCGACAAGTCCGCCAGTGTACGAACATCTCTTTATTGCCAATAAAAGTTTGCCTAAAAAAACTCATTTGTTAATTCAACAACAGTTGATTAGCCTGACTGATCAAAAAGTATTAACGTCCATTAAAAAAACGGTTACTGGTTTAGTGGTGTCTGCCGATAAAAATTATGATGGGTTAAGAAAAATATTTCAAACAAATAATGACTTCCTCAATCAACCATAACAAGGCAATCATAGCCTACCTCCTGTTATTTTCATTACTACTGGTCGCCGTGAATGTTTTTTTGATTTATAAAGAATGGGGCAAACAATTTCCTGCCTTTATGGAATACTCAGAAAATGAATTAAATTTAATTGAGTCTTTTTCAATTAGTCCCGTGTTGGAACATAAGTTTTCTACTGTTGCAGAATTTATCAGGTTATGGGGAGAAAAGAAAAAAGATATTGTAGATATTAAATTGTACTCTCAACACAATCATCTGCTGGCATCATTCAGTCGAAAAGTTGCGAATAAAAAGGTCAAAACTTTTCAACGAAATGTGAGTTTTATGGGCAAACATTTATTGAGCATTCGTTTAATAAAAACTTATAATCCAGTGGTCAATCAGCTTAAGTCTTTTATTGCTTCATTGGTATTGCAGTCTATTCTCATTGTAGGACTGTTCGGCGTGATTTTATGGTTTAGCCTGAAAAAACTGGCCATTCAACCACTTGAATTGGAAATATCTCGTCGAGAAATTGCAGAAAATCATTTGCAGTATTCCAATGAATTACTGGAAAAAAAAGTGCTTGAAAGAACAAGGGATCTGGGCCAAGAAAAAGAACATCTGGCAGTGACATTGCGTTGTATTGGTGAAGGAGTGATTGCAGTTGATATTGACAATAATATAACAGTGATTAATAAAGCATCAGAGAAAATAACAGGTTGGAGTCATCAACAAGCTTTTGGTAAACCCATTGGTGATATTCTGCTTGTTATTAATGAAAAGACAGGTTTGCGTGATAAAAAATTATTGGCAAAAATGTTGTCCTTTGGCAATGAAAATGATCCTAAAAATTATCTCATTAAATCATCAAAAACAGTCAAACCAAATTATATTGAAATGAGTAATGCTCCAATTTATGATGACCAGAAAAATAGGATCGGAGCTGTTCTGGTATTTCGTGATATCACAGAAAAATTACTGACTGAACAGGCGATGATAAAAACGGAACGACTTGAATCTTTGGGTATTCTTGCGGGTGGTATTGCGCATGATTTTAATAACTTGCTGGCTATTATACGGGGTAATGTAGAGTTGACTTCGACTTGTTTTGAGCAAAAAAGTCAAATAAATACTTATGTAAACCGATCTATTGATGCCATTAATCGAGCAAAAAAATTAACCAAACAGTTACTGACTTTCTCTAAAGGGGGCAGTCCTGTTAAGCAAACGGTATCTATTGCTGAGATGATTGTAGGGACCGCACATTTTGTATTGGACGGAAGTTCAATTGAACTGAAAACCAAAGTTGACAAAAATTTATGGCAAGTGGATATTGATGTCAATCAAATGAACCAAGTTATCCAAAATATCATCATTAATGCAAAATATGCCATGCCTGATGGTGGTGAAATCAGTATTGAGTGTGAAAATATTGAGTCATCGTTACTGAATCAAAAAGGGATCAAAATTACTTTCTCAGATAATGGCGTGGGTATTCCTGCTGAAATGATTGATAAAATTTTTGACCCTTATTTTACCACCAAGCAGACAGGGAATGGATTGGGTTTGGCAATTTGTCATTCCATCATACAAAAACATGGTGGAAATATGGCGGTACAGTCTGTGGCGAATCAAGGGACAACATTTACTCTAATGTTACCAGCATCAACACCTCAGGTTGATGTTACGACAGAGACTGTAGCTTTAAGTCAGTCTGTTATTGCTTTTCATCATCCATTAAGGATTTTGATGATGGATGATGAAGTGATGATTGCCAACTTGATTAGAGAAATGCTTGAATTGTTGGGACATGAGGTGGTTACTACAACAGATGGCCAAGAAGCGATTGATGAATATAAAATATCCATCAAACAACAATGTATTTTTGATATGGTTTTACTGGATTTGACAGTTCCTGGTCGTTTAAATGGCAAAGAAACTGCCCGTGAACTTCTTAAGCTTAATCCATCTGTAAAAATCATTGTTTCAAGCGGTTATTTTGATGACCCAGTGATGACCCATTATCAGGATTATGGCTTCAAAGCTGCTCTTTCAAAACCTGTCCAGCTTGAAGAATTAACGGATACGATTAATGTTTTAATACATGAAGTTTAAATGTGTCTTACTTTACAATCAAATATAGAATATATAGGAAATTCAACGCCATTTTCTAATTTATAGCTCTCCAATATAGTCCAAAATCGCAAAATTTATCGCATTATTTTATGATTTTAAACTTTGTGATGATAATTTTAGGGAAAAAAGAGATTCTTTATGAAATTTGATGTGAGAAATGACAGAGTTATTGTTTTTTAGACGCGGCACCTTGCAATGAGCGATAGGTTGCGAAATTTTCCTGTATTACCTGATAGAATATCGTATTTTCAGACTTCCTTCTCTGATAGGTTTTTACTTTGCTGGTAAATTGGGTGTTGCCAATGTCTGTTTTTTCATGAATTTTGCACATGAAAAAATCTCTTTGGAGGTTGAGGGTGGTACTTGGGTCAAAGGTCGCCATACCAGACCCAAAGGCTATGCAAATGATTGTGAAAAATATTCAGAGGCGGCAATCGCTGACTGGATGATTATTCGTGCTACCAGCGGTATGATAAAAAATGGTAAGGCGATTGAGTTGGTAGAAAAAGCGTTGGGAGTGTTTGGTTAAGCCATTAAAGTGACTTTTTTATTTCATGAGTAATTGCACTATTAACAATATCATTCAGACTAATCATTTTAGATTTTGCAAGAATAGTTAATTTTTCATGTATTTCTGGCTTAATTCGAACATTGAATTTTCCAGAAAATTTCTTGTAGGGTTCAACATTATCTTCTTTGCATATTTCAAGAAAAACACGCAATGATATTTCAGCCTCTTTTTTTAGTGTATCAATATCTTTTCCGTAAAAATCAGCGCCACCATTCAGTCCCACAAATTCACCTCTAAACATTTCTATTTCAGGGTCGTACTGAATAAAGGCTTTTGTGTCGTCGATTTCAATAAAGTTCATCATGGGTAACTCCGTGAGTTTTTAGCCATTCTCGAACGCTGGATACTGCTCCTTTGTCCGTATCTGGTGATGGGTGAGGGCGGTGAAATACTCTTATTTCTTCAAATAATTTAACACCAATGCGAGAACCTTCGCGTTCTGTTATTTCTGCGCCTAATTCAACAAATAGAGCTTCAATATCAGACCACTTAATATTTGCGCTAACTGGGCGGTTGAAAATTTTTGATAATGTTATTTGGTGTTTTCTCTTCATATGCTAATGGTACTATATAGTGGTACTGTTGTCAATTGTCATGTCCGCCGTCCGAATGAGCATGTTAAAGAAATTGGAGAGCCTATAGGAATTTCAAACAGGATTATCGATATCAATAAATTCACAATGCACAGATAATTGTTTGTCCAAATGGTCAGCCAGTGCCATTACGCCTAGTTTTTCAGTTGCATGATGACCTGCTGAATAATAGTGAATGCCGAGTTCTCTGGCTTGGTGCACTGTTTGTTCTGATATTTCACCACTGATGAATGCATCAACATTCATGTCTCTGGCTTGTTCAATCATTGTTTGTGCTGCCCCAGTACACCAGACAACTTTTTTGATTGTTTTATCTGATGTTTGAATTAATAACGGTTCTCGGGATAATTTTTGATGGATCTGTTGTTTAAACTTTTCAGGGGAAAGTGCTTCCGATAATTCTCCAAAAAATAAAAGGTCTGATTTATTATTGATGAAGTTTTGAGGGTCAATTTTTATGTCCAATAATTGCCCTAGCTGAACATTATTGCCTAGTTCATGATGTCCGTCTAAGGGGAGGTGATAAGCAAATAAATTGATCTCATTGTTAATCAGTGTTTTTATTCTTTGATATTTCATGCCTGTAATGGTTGGGTTTTCAGATTTCCAGAAATAACCATGATGAACAATAATGGCATCGGCATTTTTTTCCACAGCACGATCTAGCAATGCCTGACAAGCGGTTACACCAGTGATAATTTTATTGATTTCTGTTTTACCCTCAAGCTGGCAACCATTGGGACAGTAGTCTTTATATTGTGTTATATCAAATAAATCGTTTAAATAATTGTGTAATGTAATGTTACTTATCATTATAGATCCTAAATTGAATCATCCCTAAAAATATCATTTTTCATTTAATTTGGCGTGATATTTATCTCTAAATTCTGTTAGCACGCGATTGTTTTTGTAGTCATCAATTCCTGCCGTTTGCATTGCTAAATGTGGCAATTCTATACTGGCTTCAATATTGTCTGAAACGACTCCTGAAGCACCAAGATTTCTTAGTTTTTTGCATTGCTCTATGTTATGACCACGCACATAAATTATCATTTTTGGATATGTTTTTCTCAATGTTGAAACGAGCGTCTGAGTTGTTTCAATGTTATTGAGAGAAATAATCATGAGTTTGGCATTAGCGGCACCCACTGATTTCAACAGTTCTGGTTTACAGACATCACCATAAAAGACAGGTTGGTTATTTTTTCGTTCATTTTCAACAACGGCAGGGTCTAGGTCTAATGCAACAAACGGCTTGTTGACCATTGTTAGAATTTCACCAATACGGTGTCCCACACGTCCAAATCCTGCAATAACAATAGGTGCTTCAATCGGTTTGTTGGGAATATTATTTGTAACAGTTACTGCGGGTTTACGGAGTATTCGTTGAGCATAATGTGCCAGTATGGGAGTTGTTAGCATACTCAATATGACTACCAATAATAATTGTTGAAATACCTGTTCAGAAATGATATTGGAATTAAAGGCCAAGGCAAAAAGTACCAAAGCAAATTCACCGCTCTGGGCTAACATTAATCCAACGGCCAAGCTATTCGATTTATTAAAACCAAAGCGAAAAACCAAAGCGGTCAATATTAAAAATTTTAACCCGAGTAAAGCCACCACAAATGTGAATGTAACTAATGGTTTTTCTATGAGAAGTTGAAGATTAAAAGCCATCCCCATCGACATAAAAAACAGTCCCAACAAAAGCCCTCTAAAGGGGTGGATTTCAGCCATTATCTGATGTCGATAAGGTGAGTCAGAAATCAGTAAACCTGCTAAAAATGCCCCCATTGCCATTGATAGGCCAATTTGTTCTGTTATGAAAGAAATACCTAAAACAATCAATAAAGCCGTTGCGGTGAATATTTCAGAATTATCTGCCACGGCAATTTGATGCAGTATTTTATGTAAAAAATAACGGCCTGATAAAATGATCAATAGCAAAATAACGACACTTTCGAGTAAAGCATAAATAATATCTTCACCAATCGATAAATTAGGCATAGCCAATAGAGATACAAGTGCCAATAAGGGCACAACAGCGAGATCCTGCAATAATAAGATGGCAAAAGAAGCACGTCCATAAGTTGATGTTAAGGCTTTTTGTTCCGTCAGTATTTGTAATACAAAGGCTGTTGATGATAAGGCTAAGGCGGGTCCCACAAGAATGATCGTTCGTAATGGAAGATCCAGTAGAAAATACATGGCTACTGATAAAATAATACTGGTCAAAATAACTTGCAACAGTCCGAGACCAAAAACCAGCTTTTTCATTCTCCATAAACGAGAGGGTTTTAGTTCAATACCAATGACAAAAAGAAGAAAAACAACACCTATTTCAGCAAGATGAGATATTTCAGTGATATTGTAAATTAAAGCTAACCCTGATGGACCTACGACGATGCCTGCAATTATAAATGCAGGAACTGCATCTAATTTTATGATTTTGAAAAGAGGTACAGCGATAACGGCAGCAATTAATAGAATAATGATATCGGCAAGATAAGCAGACATAAGTTTTTATTTTATGTGATACGGGAAGAATTTATCGTATTATCGTGAAATTCTTCAAATAATACTATGATTATCACAAATTTTTTTACACTTTAATAATCATTTTTACCGCTGAGTTAAACCATTTAATTGAAGTTTGAGTTGATTCATTTCCATAATTTTCAATTATATAGTAACGTATTAATTCTCTCATAAATGCGTGGAAATTTAGGTAAGGGACGATTCAAAAATAACCATTTACAATGGGTGAAAAAATATTGTTCACAGGCAAAGCACGAAAACAGGTGCAGAGTCGAACTATGCAACTGTTTGAGTAACGAAGTCTTTGGGCAATAAAAACGTATTTATTCTGCTTGCTTTAGAGTGTAAACTATTGATCTATCAAGTTTTATGAGAATAATGAAATGTCAGGATGTTGTAGTGGTTGCCGTTCATCAGATAATCAGACGAATAATCATGAAAAAATTGATTTTGTTAGTGGTTGGGTCAGTGAGTTTTTAGTGCCTAAAATGGATTGCCCGTCAGAAGAAGCGATGATTCGTATGGCATTTGATAGCATGGAACCAAAAGCCATTTTAAAATTTGATATACCTAATCGTTTAGTCAATATTTGTCATGCCAATAATCTTGATGAAATAACACAACGTATGGAGTCACTTAATTATGGCGCTGTGCCTAATAATACAAAAGAAGTTTCTGTCAGTGAAATAGCTCAAGCACAACAATCATCACTGGTAGATGATAAAAATGAAGCCGTCACATTAAAAAGTTTGTTAGTGATCAATGGCCTAATGTTTTTTATTGAAATAATGGTGGGCTTGTATGCTCAATCAACAGGACTCATTGCGGATTCTCTTGACATGTTTGCTGACGCTGCTGTTTATGCTTTGGCTCTTTTTGCCGTCGGCAAAAGTGCACAACTGAAACTTCGTACAGCACATATTTCAGGTTGGTTACAACTGATTTTGGCTTTAGCTGTTATTGTTGAAGTTGTTCGACGGTTGATTATTGGCAATGAGCCAATGTCACTATTAATGATGGGAATGGGAGTGATTGCACTGATAGCCAATATTGCTTGTTTGATGCTGATTTTTAAGGATAAAGATAAGGGGGCTCATATGAAAGCTTCATGGATATTTTCAGCCAATGACGTCATTGCAAATGCAGGAGTGATTATTGCAGGAGGACTTGTTTTTGTCACAGGATCAGCCTTGCCAGATTTAATTATTGGTTTTATTATTGGTATAATCGTTTTAAATGGAGCGAAAAGGATATTATTACTTAGGGATGGAAATTAAAAATGTTAAGGCCACTTGTAACATTTCAACGGTTTGTCTCTAAAGAGGCATTCAGTGGAGTTCTTTTATTTAGCGCGACAATTATAGCCATTATTGTGGCCAATTCACCTTGGGCACAAGCTTATTATGATTTTTGGCATTTACCCTTGGGTATTTCATTAAACGGCTTCACCATTTCCATGGCACTGACCTATTGGATTGATGACGGTTTAATGTCCTTGTTTTTCCTAATGGTCGGGCTTGAAATCAAGAGAGAGTTGCTTATTGGTGAATTATCAACTTTACAAAGTGCTGCATTCCCCGTGGTGGCCGCTATTGGGGGTATGGTTGTTCCTGCACTTATTTTTATTGGATTAAACCCTGAAAACCCTATTGGTTTTGGTATTCCAATGGCAACTGATATTGCTTTTGCACTGGGCATATTAATGTTATTGGGAGATAAGGTGAATCCCTCTTTAAAGTTGTTTTTAGTCGCGTTAGCGGTTGTTGATGATCTGGGAGCTGTGTTTGTGGTTGCCACGGTTTACACCACTGAAATACAATCACAATATTTTATCATTGCAGGTTGTATTTATGCGGCTATTTGGCTTCTTAATTTAAAAGGGGTTAAAGCCCTTTGGCCATATATTATCTTAGGTATTGCTCTTTGGGTTTATATTCATGCCATTGGTATTCACGCAACTATTGCAGGTATATTACTTGCCTTTGCAATACCGATTAGTTCAAAAATTGATGAAGAACATTTTATTAATATTCAAAAATTATCCATGGGTAAATTTAAAAAATACATTGATGAAATTCCTGTACTGAATCATCATCAAATTGATGCCTTAGAAACTATTTGCCACTCTTATGATGACGTACAAAACCCTCTGGTGAAATTACAGCATAATTTGCATGGTTTTAGTGCTTTTTTTATCATGCCGTTATTTGCATTATCAAATGCAGGTGTGTTGATAGATTTTAGTGTTGTCTCACAGCATTTTATGGTGGTATTGGGCGTGGTGTTAGGATTGCTCATCGGTAAACCCGTCGGTATTATTGGTTTTACTTATATTGCCAGTAAATTGAATCTTATCCATAAACCAGATAATCTAACCTGGAGTGAAATTGTTGCTGTAGGTTTTTTAGGTGGCATTGGTTTTACCATGTCTATTTTCATTACTCACCTTGCATTTGTCGATGAAAGTCTGATTGATGCCGTAAAATTAGGTGTTTTTTTTGCCTCATTTGTGGCGGCAGTTATTGGTGTGTTTTTAATTAATGTTGCAACAAAAAAAGATATGAGTTATTTAACTGCGGATGAACACAGATAGACACGGATGATATTCAATGACTATCAGTGTTCACCGTGGTTCAAAAATATTTTGTTAGGTAATGCGCAATTAATAAACTACCCATATTGCGCAGAAATTTTGTTTGTCTTTTTTGTTATAAAAATAGGCGTGTAGTCGCTCTACATAACTATGTTTGTGGCAAAGAAGACGAACAAGAGCAAGTAAGGGGATGCGCAATAAATAAACATTCAACTTGCTTGTACCCAAAGGGCATAGCAATTTTTTTGCCCGCCTTTTTTGTTGCAAAAATAGTTGTGTAGTTCGACTACACGCCTATTTTTGCGCCTCAA
>JABHHM010000256.1 GCA_018671575.1 Methylococcales bacterium
AAGTGCCTTTTGAGAAAGTCGTTGAAGCTTTAGGATTAACTCGTGATCTGGGACAAACACCTTTATTTCAAGTGATGTTTGTATTACAAAACAAAGTCAATCAAGTGCATTTATTGCACGATATTCATTGGAAAACCATTGAACCCAATAAAATTACCGCAAAATTTGACATCACCCTAGCAATGACCGAATGGGATGACCAACTATTTGCTTCATTTGAATACAACAGTGATCTATTTAAAAAATCAACTTTACAGCAAATGGCGAAACACTTGTGTCAGGTGTTGAAATCAGTGGTTGAAAAACCAACACATTTAATCAAAGAATTGTCTTTATTGACCCCCCAATATTATCAGCAATTGATTTATGACTGGACAGACACCTGGACAGACACGCCATCAACCAGTAATTTAGCCGAATTGTTTGAAAAACAAGTGAATCAACAGGGCGATGCCATTGCGTTAATCGTCAATCAGACTCAAATTAGCTATGTCGAATTGAATCAACAAGCCAATCAACTGGCACATTATTTACTGTCACAAAACATCCAAATTGAAGACCGAATTGCAATTTGTTTAGAGCGTTCCACTGAATTGATCGTTGCCTTGATTGCCATCACCAAAGTGGGTGCAGCTTATGTACCATTAGATGCCGATTATCCCGAACAACGTTTGGCTTTCATGATCAACGATGCTGACCCAAAGTTATTGGTGACTCGCAGTGATTTAATTAAAAAACTACCTGATTTTGATGGTACAACGTTGTTACTGGATCAACAAAATCTCAATAATTTCAGTGAGACCACCCCCAATGTTTCAATCAATGCATCCAATTTATTGTATCTGATGTATACCTCAGGATCGACAGGAAAACCCAAAGGTGTTGCCATTGAACATCGCAGTGTGATTCGTCTGGTATTGAACACTCATTACATTGAAATACAGCCAAACGATACCTTAATGCAATTGGCACCTGTTTCATTTGATGCCTCTACTTTTGAAATTTGGGGGGCATTACTCAATGGCGCTAAACTGGCAATTTATCCAGCAGAATTACCCAATTTATCAACACTGGGGCAATTCATCGTTAGCAATCAGGTATCCATACTTTGGTTAACAGCGCCATTATTTCATCAAATGGTTGATGATCAATTGATGGCCTTTAAAAATGTCAAAGCACTCTTGGCTGGTGGTGATTCTCTATCCGTCAGTCATGTCAAAAAGGCATTAGACAGCTTGCCAGACACTTGTATTATTAATGGTTATGGTCCAACTGAAAATACCACGTTTACCTGTTGTAACCGCATCAACAGTGTACAAGACAGAGATATCTCTGTCTCCATCGGGCAAGCCATCAGTAATACCCAGGTCTATATTCTGGATGAAGCACAACAACCTGTTCCCATTGGCGTACCAGGTGAGTTATATGCGGCAGGAGATGGTTTAGCACGAGGTTATTGGAATCGACCTGATTTGACACAGGAAAAGTTCATCACTTGGAATAATGCACGTTACGATGAAATTCGTTGTTATAAAACAGGCGATCGGGTTCGTTATTTAGAATCAGGCAACATTGAGTTTTTAGGGCGCTTTGATGATCAAGTCAAAGTGCGTGGTTATCGCATTGAACTGGCAGAAATTGAAAGCATCATCAAACAACAACCTGATGTAGATAATGCGGTGGCTTTGGTATTAACTAACCAACAAAATCAGCAACAAATTGTGGCTTATTTGGTGGTATCCAATGATTCTAAAATTGACACCAAACACATTCAAAATACTTTGGCAAAACAATTGCCAAACTACATGTTACCATCACAATTATTGGTAATCGAACAATTGCCATTAACGCCTGTTGGCAAGGTTGATAAAAAAGCCTTACCGCAACCCAGTTGGTCACAACAACAAACTCAATTTGTACAACCTGAAAGCAATGTTGAAATCATGTTGGCAGAAATTTGGCAACGAGTGCTCAATGTGGAACACATTGGTGTGACCGATAGTTTTTTTGAACTGGGCGGACATTCATTACTGGCAACACAAATATTTTCCAGAATTCAAGAACATTTTGGCATAGAAATTCCCATCCGAGTGATCTTTGAAAACTCAACCATTCGAGGATTAATAGAATGGTTTGAAGACATGGATGAATTAGAAGAATTGGAACAAATTCCACCACTGGTGGCGATTCAAGACGAACAAAACAAGCCATTGTCTTATGCTCAGGAAAGATTATGGTTTATTAATCAACTGGAAAGTAATGCCGCTTATAACATCCCGACAGGATTAGAACTGACAGGACCTGCAGATGAAAAAGCCATTACAGAATCATTGCTCAAAGTCATTGAACGCCATGATGTGTTACGCACCAGTTTTCATTTCAAAAATAATCACCCCATACAACACATTCACAGTGACACAGATTTTGATTTTATCATTGATGATTTATCCGATTTATCCGATGAACAACAACAGGAAAAAATCAAACAACATCAGCATGAAATCGCCACCACGGTGTTTGATCTCACTGAAAAACACTTGTTGAAAGCCTCTTTATTAAAATTAGCAGAGCAACGTCACTTATTATTTTTTAATATTCATCACATCATTGCCGATGGTTGGTCAATGGGTTTGTTATTGCGAGATTGGGCACAATATTATGCCCAACTCACCATCGGAAAAGGCACCACACTACCTGATTTAACCGTACAATATTCAGACTTTGCCAGCTGGCAGAAAAACTGGTTATGTGGTGACATTTTAGAGCGTCAAATGAGTTACTGGAAAAACCAGTTAAATCATTTACAAATACTTGAATTACCGATGGATAGACCGAGAGGCAATTCAGAGCACCAAAAACAAGGTGCAACCATTGGTTTTTCATTCAATAAAGAACTGTCCGAAAAACTCAATCAATTGGCCAAAAGCCAAGATGTTTCACTCTATATGTTGCTGGTGTCTGGTTTTTTTATCCTGTTACATCGTTATTGCAACGAGGATGATGTGGCTGTCGGCTCACCCGTAGCAGGTAGAATGCGAACCGAAGTTGAAGATTTAATTGGTTTTTTTGTCAATAC
>JABHHM010000108.1 GCA_018671575.1 Methylococcales bacterium
GTAGCCGCATTTTTAAGTGCGCTGATGATGATCCTTTTGAAAACAGAGCATCAGGTAAATGGTGTTGAATCCGTTTTTTTTCAAAATTTATTGGGTTCTGTTATTTTCTTTCCATTATTTCTATCGGTAGACTTGCCTTCTGTGCAGCAAGTATCCATTGCTTCTGTTTATGCTTTTTTAATTGGCGTGGTTGCATTTTCATTGTTTTTAAATGGACTAAGACAAGTGCAGGCATCAACTGCATCGGTGATTACGTATATTGAAGCGGTGAGTGGCATCACTTTTGGCGTTGTTTTTTTCAATGAGCAATTAACCTGGAATTTGGTGTTGGGGGCTGTGCTAATTTTGGGGGCTTGTGTTGGTTTGGTTTATCAGTATGAGCAACCGTCTTGATCTCTAATGATCTATTTTTATACTATTCAAGCATGAAGTTACACCCTGAAGCAATGATCTGAATGGTTAAATAAAAATTAACTGAATGTAGGGTATATTTCCCGCAAGTAAAAATGTAGTTCATCATCAGACTTTCGATATAATTGCGCCATTCTGGTGGCCGTTTGTTTGGATTCTCCTTTGATTTCCTCAATGACATTACTTTTTATAATACGCCGTCTAAATCCTGATTTATTGAGCTTGCCGCCTAGAATGGTTTCATAGCATTTTTGTAGTTCTGATAGGGTGAATTTGGGTGGGAGTACATGCAATGCAATGGTGGTGTACTGGGTTTTGTTTTTTAAGCGTTGAAATGCATCTTTGATCAATAGGGCGTGATCGAAAGCCAATTTTTCTTGAATGATTCCCCCATCATTCAATTCACACCAGCAACTGTCTTTTCCAAAAACAACATTGTCGGCATTGACCAGTGCAAAATACGTCACGGTGAGAGACCATCCTCTGGGGTCTCTTGTGTTATTACCAGTGGCTCCAAGTTGTTCAAGGTAAGGTGCATCGTAGCCAGTTTTCTCTTTTAGTTTACGTTGAGCTGTCTGTTCAATGTCTTTGTCCTGATTGATGTCAATAAAGCCGCCTGGAATGGCCCAGTTTCCCTTGAATGGGAAATCTTCTCGCTGGGTAATTAAAACATTGAGTTGGTCTTTAATGATGGTGAAAATCACCACATCAACACAACTTAATGGAATATCATGGTCATGAACATTGTAATGAGCTAAAAAGTCTTTTTCTTGTTGTTTGGTAGACATTGGATTATTTAACCTCCTGGTTCTTTAACCACATCAGTGCCAGTGCTGTAATGACGCTTAAGCGACCTTGTTGCATTAATTGGCAGGCATGATCAATAGACATGATGTGTGTTTTGATGTCTTCATTCTCGGTTTGTTCTCCATGTATTCCAGAATCCAGTAATGTGAGGCGAGAGAAAAATAATGTTGTTGTTTCGTTACTACCGCCTGGGCTTAAATAAAATTCCCCAATCATTTGTTCTGCGGTACAGATATAGCCTGTTTCTTCCAGAACTTCTCGTTCAATGGCGTGATGTTTGTCTTCGTTTTTTTCAACAATGCCTGCGGGTAATTCAAATAGCCAAGGGTTGCTATCATTTTCCAATGGGCCGATACGAAATTGCTCTGTCAACAGTACGGTATTGTGTTTTGGATCAAACATTAACATGGCAACGGTGGGTTTTCGTATCAGCACTTCGCGTTGGTGAGGTTTGCTTTGGCTGCCATCAAATTTATTGTGTTGAATGGTGTGTTGTTTTAATTGGAAAAAACCATTGTAGCAGAGTTTGGTTTCATGAGTCATGGCTTTAGGTTGTGATATTGTCATTTAAATACTCCATACAATTGTTGTTGATAGATGTGGTCTGTGATTGCTTTATTCACGAATTTTTTAAGTTGAGTATCAATTAAATGCCGTGGTTGTTGATGGTCTAACAAATACTGTCTGATGATACTGCTGCGGATAGGCATTCGCTCATTGACAACTTTTAACTGCCAGCGATCAATGATTTCAGTGCCACGATAAAACTTATTCCAGATATCATGGGTGGCATTGTCTGGACCGATAATGAATGTCAAATCAGCTTCAATATTCATGCATAAATAACGCTGTTCAAGTTCTTCCAACACATCAAAGGTATAAACCGCCGTTGAATTGTTGAAACCGATGTCTTTTTCAATGGATGAAGTCAGTATGGGTTTAAAGGCAATGTTTTTGATGGCATGAAAGTCCTGGGTCAAGAGACTGGTCATGTAAAGTCTGTTTTCAAATGATTCCATTTGTTTGCCAAAAGCGTGGCGATAACTGGGAATAAGCAATATTTCATCAAATTCTGAATAAATTTGCTCAATAATGTCCTGATGTCCTTTATGGGGTGGGTTGAAGGCAGAGCCAATAATACCAATTGATCGTTTTTTCATTTTTAAATCTCCTATTGACATAATAGTATATTCGATATACTATTAATAGTGTACTAAATGCACTATTAATTAGTCAAGGGAGATTATCATGCAAACTTTGAATCGAAACACAACGGCATCATTTGATGTGGATGCTCAATACACCTTTACCTCGGAATGCCCAGCAGAGTTACCCGTTGATGGTGGTGTCGACATTGTATCTGCTTTGAATGAACAGGCAGAAATGGCGTCTATTCGAGTGGCTTCAAAAGATGCTCACAGTCCACAAGCCATTTGGGTTGCTAATGAAGAAAATCCCATGTTTTCTCCAGTGGAAGGGGACAATGTGGATATCGCATGGAATCAACACGCTGTTCCAGGAACCAAAGGTTTTGAATTAATCGCTGGATTGCCCAAGCCTGCTGACTATGACTTCTTTGTTTGGAAAGGTGTTGAGCTGGATATGCACCCATACGGTGCTTGTTATCACGATTTGGCTGATAAAATGAGTACTGGTGTGATTGAGTTTTTGAAAATCAATAAAATAGAAACGGTGATTGTTGGTGGTCTGGCGACCGATTATTGTGTCAAGACAACGGCACTACAACTGCGCCAGGCAGGTTTTAATGTCATTGTTAATTTGTCGTCTTGTCGAGGGATTGCAGAGGAAACGATTGATTCTGCTATCAAAGCGATGAAGGCAGCAGGCATTCGTGTGGTGAATGAAATTAAATTCAGTGGAGGGCAATAAGATGTCAAATCAATCCATTATTCAATCATTATTAGACACTGATTTATACAAGTTGACCATGATGCAAGTGGTGTTTCATCACTTTTCTACTGCGCAGGTTGAATATACTTTCAAGTGTCGAACCAAAGGGGCAGATCTATTGCCATTAGAAAATGACATTTATGATGAAATTTCAGCATTGTGTCAGTTGACATTTTCTGAAGAAGAACTCGATTATCTGGGGAAAATCAGTTATCTGAAAGCTGATTTTATTGACTATTTAGCACAATTTAAACTGGATAAAAATACAGTTCAAATGGGTAAAGATAATGAGGGTCAATTGGAAATTAAGGTGATCGGAAGTTGGTTGCAAACCATTTTGTTTGAAGTGCCTGTGCTTGCTATTGTGGAAGAGCTGTATGCCAGGCAGCATGATTCAGATATTAATTTGGATTTTGGCAAACAGCGATTAATGGAAAAAATTCAACAAATTCAGTCTCACCCATTGGGTAAACAATTTAAGTTAATGGAGTTTGGGACTCGTCGGAGATTGAGTCGATCTTGGCAAGCACAGGTTTTGCAACAATTGTCTGACAATATACCGAGTAATTTACTGGGAACCAGCAATATTTTTTTTGCAAAATCAATGAATTTAATGCCATTGGGTACGATGGCACATGAATACTTACAAGCCTTTCAGGCATTGGGTACAACACTTGCCAAAAGCCAACAAGAAGCACTTATTTGCTGGATGGCAGAATATCAAGGTGACTTGTCGATTGCTTTAACTGATGTGGTGGGTATTGACGCATTCATTCGTGATTTTGATGGTGTATTGGCTCAACAGTTTGAGGGTGTAAGGCATGACAGTGGTTGTCCTTTTGAATGGGCTAGAAAAATGATGGCTCATTATGAGCAACTTGGCATTGACCCAAGTACAAAAAAACTGGTTTTTAGTGATGGATTGGACATCTCATTGGCATTAAAACTATTAACGGAATTTCATGATGCAGTGCAAGTTTCGTTTGGAATAGGGACTAATTTGACCAATGACGTGGGCATTGAACCTTTGAGTATTGTGATGAAAATGACTCAATGTAATGGTCAACCAGTGGCAAAAATAAGCGATAGCCCAGGTAAAACAATGTGTCAGGATGATGCCTATTTAGCTCAATTGAAACAAAGTTTTGCCGTGAGTGAATAAGTAGAAGGTGACCATAATTAGTTGTCGGGAGATTGATATGAAATTAATACTTGCTCAATTAAATTATATTGTGGGTGATATTGAGGGTAATGCACTAAAAATTTTGCAAGCATATGAGACGGGGCGTTCAGAAGATGGTTTGTTAATTTGTAGTGAGTTGGCTTTAACAGGTTATTATCCTCAGGATTTGGTCTATCAAACTGATTTTTTATCGAGGCAGGATAAAATGTTGGCGATGTTGGCAGAGGCAACCGAGGGTTATATGGGAGGAATGGTTGTCGGCATGATTGCCAGAAATGAGAGTGGCACGGGTAAGAGGTTGTATAATGCACTGGTTGTGTTACAGAATGGTCAGCAGACTTTTGAATACCATAAACGATTATTGCCGACTTATAATGTTTTTGATGAGGCCAGACACTTTAAGTCAGGAGAAAATTCAGCCATTTTTAATTACAGAGGGTTTCGCATTGGTGTGCTGATTTGTGAAGATGCTTGGGTACAATCAGGTGATTTTGTCTATGCTCATGATCCTGTTAAAGCATTGGCAAATCATACTTTGGATTTGGTCATTAGTTTGAATGCATCACCCAGTAATCTGGGCAAGTTAAAAGAACGACAGATCATCATCAGCAAGGTTGCCAATGAGTTGGATGTTCCCGTCGTTTATGTTAATCAAGTGGGAGGTAATGATGAATTGGTGTTTGATGGTGCAAGTTTTATTGTCAATCGACAAGGTCAGATTGTTTTTCAATTAACCGCATTTGAAGAGCAGATCGCAGCTATTGAGTTAAACAAGATTGAGCATTCAGTTGCTGTTCCATATTCACTCAATGACAGTGAATTATTCTATCGGCAAACTGTATTGGGCATTAAGGATTATGTTCAAAAATGTGGTTTCAGCCAAGTGGTGATTGGTTCTTCAGGCGGTATTGATTCTGCCGTCACACTGGCAATTTGTACTGAAGCATTGGGTGCTGAAAATATGACAGCCATTACCATGCCATCACCATTTTCTTCAAAAGGCAGTGTGGATGATTCTCGTGATTTGTGTGAAAATTTGGGTGTTAAATTGTTATTTTCTTCCATTGCTGAAGAATTTGAATTGGCGAAAAAACAATTTGAACAAATGACGGGTGAAGTACCATCCTCTCTTACATTAGAAAATATTCAGGCAAGAATTCGTGGCCGAAAATTAATGGAATACAGCAATCATTACGGGGCATTGGTTGTTTCAACGGGCAATAAAAGTGAAATGAGTGTGGGTTATGCCACGTTATATGGTGATATGAATGGCGGTATTAATCCGTTGGGTGATTTATATAAAATGGAGGTTTATGCGTTGGCACATTACATCAATCAAAAAGCTGAGAAAAATGTCATTCCTCTCGATATTATAGTCAAAGCGCCCAGTGCGGAGTTATCTGAAAATCAGCGTGACAGTGATTCATTGCCTGACTATCCAATACTGGATGCCATCTTAAAGCGATACATCGAAGGTGATTTGCTGGATTCAGTGGAAAGTCAGTTGTGTACGGATACCATTAAGCAATCAGGGATGATTGAAAATGAGATTGCTAAAATTCATCGCATGGTTGATAACGCTGAATTCAAACGCAGACAAGCACCGCCGATTATTAGAGTGCAAAAAAGAAGTTTTGGGATGGGGCGAAGGTTGCCGGTGGCGGCAATTAGTAGACGTTCCTAATTATGTTCACCTGCTTAAAAGAATGAACAATATGACTTCATTTGGTTAATTATATTTATTTGTGTGAACTTTTCTGTTTGTTTGAATGGGTAGGATATTTTAAAGAAGAGCGGCTTTTAGCATGGAATATTGGTTGAATCACAACGCTTGCCTGCAAATATAGGCCTTGGGAATCAAAGTGTTTGGTGCAGGCGTTATTAGCGAAAGACTTGCTTCAGTATTATAAAGTAACGCGCAATAAATAAACTACCCATATTGCGTAGAAGTTTTGTTTGTCTTTTTTGTTACAAAAATAGGCGTGTAGTCGCTCTACATAACTATTTTTGTGGCAAACAAGACGGACAAAAGAGTTTTATGCCCTTTGGGTGCAAGTAAGATGGGTCGTTTATTTATTGCGAGTTACCTAAAGTACCTTGTGTTCTTTATTTAGGTGTTAGGGGATGCGCAACAAATAAACATCCAACTTGCTTGTATTTTTGTCCGCCTTTTTTTTTGCAAAA
>JABHHM010000107.1 GCA_018671575.1 Methylococcales bacterium
ATCTCTATTTGATGTCAGATAAACTCAAGTGGCTACTATGATTTTTAGATTATTCTAATGACATGTCATTGAAAAGAATGGTGGGCCGTGAGCGACTCGAACGCTCGACCAATGGATTAAAAGTCCACTGCTCTACCAACTGAGCTAACGGCCCATATAAAGGAAAATGTATAATACCTTTTTATGTAAAAATGACAAGTATTTTTTAACTATATTCAGAAAATTTTCTAATTAATTTGTTTTTAGCTCATATCTTGTTGGATCACTGACTTCGACCTGCTGAAACCCTTGTCTTCTTAAACGACATGAATCACACACGCCACAAGCCTCTCCCTTTTCATTTGCCTGATAACAAGAGATTGTTTTAGAATAATCGACTCCCAGAGAAATACCTTTCTTTATGATTTCACCTTTGGTTAATGCAATCAATGGCGTATGAATTTTAACTTTATCCCCTTCTACCGCAGATTTTGTTGCCAAATTTGCCATTGCTGCAAAAGAGTCAACATACTCAGGGCGACAATCAGGATACCCTGAATAATCCACCGCATTAACTCCAATAAAAATATCCTGGCAACCCAACACTTCCGCCCAAGCCAGTGCATAAGATAAAAAAATTGTATTTCTGGCTGGCACATAGGTCACTGGAATACCTGTTGTTATTTCTGTAGGAACATTAATTGAGTTATCGGTTAATGCAGACCCACCAAATGCGTTAAGATTAAGACTGACTATTTTATGCTCTACCACGCCATTTAAACGAGATATTTCAGTAGCGGCATCTAATTCAACTCTATGTCGCTGACCATAATCAAAACTTAGCGCATAACATTGATACCCCTGATCAATAGCAATAGATAACAAAGTAGTTGAGTCCAACCCTCCCGACACTAAAATTACTGCTGACACCATATTATTTCCAATATTATTGTAAAAATCACACTATCGCCCAGGAACATCTCCCCACAGAACTTTATGCAACTGAATTTGAAAGCGGACAAATAACTGATCCTGCAATATCCAATCAGCCAAAGTACGGGGAGATAATTGAGAGGCGACAGGTGAAAATAAGACGTCACATATTGAGTTCAATTGATATTGAATAAGAATTTTTTTTGACCATTCGTAGTCTAGCTGACTTCCAATGACAAATTTTATCTGATCTTTGCTCGATAAAAAATTAAAATTATCAAATAAATTTTTAGCCTCTTCACCAGAAGAAGGAGTCTTAACATCAACCACTTTAACAATATTTTCTGGAACATTTTTTAATGACAAAGCACCACTGGTTTCTAACGAGACAATCAAATCATTTTCCAATAAGAGAACCATCAAATCAATCACTGTTTTTTGGGCAAGAGGCTCCCCCCCTGTGACGGTTACATATTGAGTTGAATGGCGTTTGACTACTGACAAAACTTCATCAACAGTCATCATTTCACCCCCCTGAAAGGCATAAGTCGTATCACAATAAGAACAACGCAGAGGGCATCCTGTCAAGCGTATAAATGTTGTCGGAATTCCCGCCGTTTTACCTTCACCTTGCAGAGAATAAAATATTTCAGTTATTTTTAATCGGGGCATGAGGATTGTTATTTTTGAGGATGATAGATTTGGTGGTCATACAAGATAAGGAATGGAAATTAAATAACCTGAACATATTTGCTTCCATCTTCACGTCATTTTCGATTGATCTTCAATCACAAAATCTCGCATTAGAGCAACTAGTGCTACGCTTTTGTTCAATCAGATCAATCGAAACTAACGTAAATCTGAAACCAATATTGTTCAGGTTATTTAATTTTCATTCCTAAGGAATGATCATTAAATAGCCAGCACTATTGCTCAAGTTATTTAATTTTCATTCCAACTCGCAATCAATGACCATCTCTTTTGATTTTTTTCAATCGTCTGGTTGCTTGCTTAGAAACTGTTGAACCAGGATAGGTTTCGACAAGATGAGTCAATGTTTTTTTGGCATTCACATAATCTTTCTTTTCATAATAAACATAACCCATTTTTAGCATTGCGCCTGGCAACTTAGAACTATCAGGATAAAGCTCTTTAATTTTTTTAAACATAACCAATGCATTATCATAATCATTGGTTACATAATAAGCTTCACCCAACCAATACTGTGCATTATCAGCATAACTCCCACCAGAGTAGTTTTTCAAAAAAGCCATGAATTTTACTTTTGCTTCTTTGTATCGTCGCAAATTTAACATCATAAAAGCATCATTATAGGCTTTTTGCTCTTTAACAGGATCGACAGAAACCATCAAATTAACTTGCTCAGTTGATGATGCCTTCTGCTTTTCTTTTACCGATGTAGTTGGAGCGACAACCACACGACTTGATTGTTGCTTAAGCTCACTGATTCGTCCATCTAAATCAGTGTAGAGATCACGTTGCCTTTTTTTAATTTCACCCAAAGCATGCTTATGCTCTTCAAGCTGCCCTCTTAACTGTTGAACCTCTTGTTGTAACATTTGTATTTGGGTCATCATATCAACCAGAGCACGTCCTTCCAATAATCGTTCAAGCCGTTTTAAACGAGTATCTGTACTGGTTTGTAAAACAGGTACAGACTGATAATGAGGCTGAACCTGTTTTATTGTTGCAGATGATGTTATTCCTGAATTGGATGATTGTATAGAGGTCTGTGCCAACACCATCCCTGAAAAACTCAAAGACAACGAAACAATGGCAAGTCCAATAAATCTAAAACACCCTTTACTCATTATCACTGACCTTGATAAACAAATTCAACACGTCGGTTTAATGCCCATGATTCATCATCATGACTTAAAGAAACAGGCTTTTCTTCGCCATAACTCACCATTTCAATTTGGTCAGCATAAGCACCCTGCAAAATCAACACTTGCTTGACTGCTCTAGCCCTTCTTTCACCTAACGCCAGATTGTATTCACGAGTCCCTCTTTCATCGGCATGACCTTCCAACACAATAGTTGCTCGTGGGTTTTCAGATAAATACAAAGCATGTTTGGCTAAAATATTTTGCATGTCAGAACGTACCAAACTTTTATCAAAATCAAAATAAATCGTTCTTTCTGTTGGTGGCGTTATCGGCTCTTTAATTTCATTTAACTGTGTGTTTGGACGATTACCCAAACCTTGAGTAACGGCATTATTACTTTGCTGTCCTGTATTACCATTATTATTGGTAGTTACATTATTAGTTTGTGGCTGAACCTGCTGCCCAGTAGGTTGAGTCGTTTCCTGCGAAGGTGTGGTTTGCTGTTGTGTTTGAGTTGTTTCTTCTGTTATGTCTGTCTCTTCAACCTTCTCACCGAAAAGCCCACAACCCGATAGAACAAGCACGCATAAACCTGTACTTAATAGCTTAATCTGATTCATTAATATTCTCCCTATATTATTATAAATTTGGTATTCAACAATTGCGGACTCAACACTACCTGCTACGTCCATAAGGAGCCCAAACTGGCTCTCTAACACTACCTTGCTGCAATTTCAATCGTTGATGCACACTGCCATCCAGAGAAACAGCAGCTAATATGCCTTTTCCTTGATTCTCCGTAGCGTATATTATCATATTTCCATTCGGTGAGAAACTTGGAGACTCGTCCAAGTTACCAGGAGTTAAAATTCTCAAAAAACCAGTACCCAAATCAAGCACCGCAATTTGAAATTTCCCCCCTTCTCCCCTCACCATCACTATATTTTGTCCATTTGGTGAATAACTAGCCCTGGCATTGTATTCACCATCAAAAGTCAAACGCTGAATCCGACCACCTATGGATGGTACTCTATACAGCTGGGGTTTGCCACCTCGGTCGGAGGTAAAAATAATAAATCGACCATCTGGAGACCAGGCTGGCTCAGTATCAATGGCAAAACTTTTGGTTAATCGTGTTCTCGAATTATTGGCCAAATCAATAATATAAATATCGGGATTGTCTCCTTGAGATAAAGTTAACGCTAGTTTTTTACCATCTGGAGACCAAGCTGGCGCACCATTAATACCTTTAAAAAATGAAATAACTTTTTTCTTTTTACCTGTCGCTGTTTCTTGTATATAGACCAAAGGACGATGATCTTCATAAGAAACATAAGCTATCTTAGAAGCATCAGGTGACCAGGCTGGAGACAATAATGGTTCATCAGAAATGACAATTTGCTGTGCGTTATAACCATCTGAATCGGCTATATGAAGCGAATATTGAAGTTGTTTTTGTTTTTTTATTGCTGTCACATAAGCAACCTGAGTTGCAAAATCACCTTTTTGTCCCGTAATTTTCTCATAAATAATATCGCTGATAACATGCGCATTGTTTCGCAACTGTTTGGTACGCGAAGGGATATTATAACCAGAAAGTTGCTCGCCTCTAAAAACATCAAATAATTCAAATCTAATTTCGTATTTAGAGTTTCGCTGATTTAATTGACCCACCACTACATAATCAACATCCAACTTTTCCCAATCCGCAAAAACTATTTCACTACCTTTAACAGGCTTGGATGTTAATTCTGTTTCTTTAATGGGGTTAAAACGCCCACTTCGATATAAATCAGACGTAATAATCGAGGCTATTTCTGCTGGAGGTAAATTTTGTCCTTGCCACTGAAAAGGAACGACCGCTATTTTAATCGGATTAAATGGAGTGCCTGTAATTTCTATCGTAATCACATTCGCCATTAATGAATGACTCAAAAACAATAGAATAAGTCCTGACAAAAAATTCAAATACTGCTTGTTATACATAAATCACCCAACTCAAGGTTTAAAATTAAAACGTAATCGTCTAAAGCTATCAAATGCACTGACTTCTTTAGGTACTGGCAAAGGGGAGGCCTTGTAAACTGCTCGTTCAACGGACGCATCAAAAACGGCATTACCACTACTTTTTATTATTTTCACAAGAATTACTTCGCCACCAGGAATCAACTTTACTTCAACATCACAAGACAGCCCTTTACTTGTTAACACTGGATTCAACCAATTTTGCCTGACTTTTGCCATAATCAAGCCTTTGTATTTATTAACCTGACTTTTCCTCAACTGCTCTTGCTGTTCTTCGGCCATCAATTCTTGTAATTCTTTTTCACGATTTTTTTGTTCTTTTATTTTTTGTTGGCGACGACGCTTCTCTTCCTGTTTTTTTTGTTTTTTTAAACGTGCTTTTTCTGCCAATAATTTTGCTTTCTTTTTCTTTTCGGCTATTTCTTTTGCCAACTTTTCTTTTCTTTTCTTTTCTTTTTCAGCCTTGATTTTTTCCTGACGTTTTTTTTCAGCCTCTTCTTTTCTTATTTTGTCTTCTCTTAATTTTTTTTGATTAAGCTCATCCTGCATTTGTTTTTTTAGTTTTTTAATTTTTTCCTCTTCTTTGATTCTCTTGCTTTTAAGCATTGCCAATCGTTTGGCTTCTTTTTTTGCTTTTATTTTACGTTGTTGTTCCTTCAAAGAATTTTTTCTGTTTCTATCGTCTTGTTCTTTTTTAATTTTTAATAGTTTTCGTTCTTCTTTTTTTCTTTTTAGACTTGCCTTTTTATTTTGTTTTTTTATTTTTTTCAGCTCATCTTGTAGGTTTTTGAGCTTTTTTTGTTGCTTTGTTTCTTGCGTCTTTTTCCATTCTTTTAATTTTTTAACTTCTGACAACACCTTATCTGCATTGACCGATGTTGCTTGAATAACATTATTAAATGATGCCTGTTCAGTTGGTTTCGTTTTATTGTCTAAGCTTAATCCCAATAATACCAACAATAAAACGTGAATAATCACCGCATACAAAAGTGCTTGTGGTTGTGTTTTAATACTTTGCCACATAATTTATCACATTTTCACTTGAGTGGATCAGTCATCAAGCCAACACTTTCGACACCTGATTTTTTTAACAACGCCATAGCCACCACCACTTTTCCATAAGCAACCTCTTTATCTCCTCTGATTAATACAGGAGTATTGGGTTGGAATTTTAAAACGGCTGCCACACGATTGACTAAGTTATCAGCATCAATACTTTGCTTTTGTTTTTCACCCATATTTAAAAAATAATCACCATTGGAGTTAATGGTAACAACAACTGGCTCAGGTGTATTTTGAGGCAAAGGATCGGAATCTACTTCTGGCAAACTAACCACCACACCTTGATTCAATAACGGCGCAGTCATCATAAATATAACCAACAACACCAACATGACATCAATGTACGGCACCACATTGATTTCTGCCATGGGTTTTCTACGCTTGCTTCTTGATGACATTAATTATTCTCTGAACTCGTCTCATTGACATTGGCATGACGTTGCAACAAAGTAGAAAACTCTTCCAAAAACAAATCAAACCGATTCGCCAAACGCTCTACATCATATGAAAACCGATTATAAGCAATCACAGCAGGAATGGCTGCAAATAAACCAATGGCTGTAGCAATCAGCGCTTCGGCAATGCCAGGCGCAACCAAAGAAATGGTTGCTTGATTCATATTCCCCAATGCTCTGAATGAATTCATGATTCCCCAAACTGTTCCAAACAATCCAACATAGGGACTGGTCGAGCCAACCGTTGCCAAAAAATTCAAATGAGCATCCAGCTTTTCTTCTTCTCTCGCCAAAGTCACCCGCATGGAGCGTTGAGCACCTGACACAACAGCCATAGGATCAAGTCCTGGCTTATTTTTTAAGCGAGCAAATTCACTAAATCCTGCTTCAAAAATTTTCTCCATGCCCGTTGGTTGATAATTTTTACTACTGATCCGTTTATACATGGTATTTAAATCTGTACCCGACCAAAACCGATGTTCAAATTTTTCAGCATCTTTACGTGCTCGCTTAAGAATTTTCCAACGTGCAAATATAATAGTCCATGAAGCAACTGAGGCAAAAATAAGCAACAACATGATAAATTGCACCACAGGACTTGCTTGAGTCACCAAATGTAAAATTGATAAATCAGCGGTCATTAAACATCTCCGAAGGTTAAGGAATGGTCATTAAATAACATCCCTAATTGTTGTGGAATTCGTTTTGGTTTTAGAGTTTTCGCATCAACACATGCGACTTTGACCAAACCTGAACACAATAGTTCATCCGACGGGTTATTTTTTAAATTTTCAACCTCTTTGGACCGTCTTCTCATGATACTGTGTTCAAACGTAAAACTGATTTTTCGCTGGTTTGTTATATTGGCACTCACCGATAACAAGTCATCAAATTTTGCAGGTTTTATAAACTTCAGATTCGCTTGCGTCACCACAAACAAACAATTAAAGTCATCTTTTAATACACTCTGCTCTAAATTTTTTGAACGCAAAAACTCAGTTCTTGATCGCTCCATAAATTTCAGATAATTGGCATAATAAACAACACCACCTGAATCGGTATCTTCATAATAAATACGTACTGGCCATGTAAAATTCATTAATCAACACTCATCATCACGGAACTATTGCTTGAAATTCTACTTGTTAACTTCGTATTTCTCTACCTATCTACACGATATTTTGTCACTATAATCCTAAAAGATTATCCAAGAACTCATCTTTTCGCCAATTATGCGTTAAAAATGATCTCAAAATACTCATTTACACCAATAAACTGCACTTTTTTCCCCAATTTTTCCTTGTTCTGAAGAACAACCTGAATTCTCGGACAGCCTCCTATAATAACCCCTTCATTTAAGGGAGTGCACAACAAATAAACATCCAACTTGCTTGTACCCAAAGGGCATAGCAATATTTTTATCCGCCTTTTTTGTTGCAAAAATAGTTGTGTAGTTCGACTATACGCCTATTTTTGCGCCTCAAAGGCAAACAAAAATCCTGCACAATTTGGACGTTTATTTATTTCGCCTCCCCTAAAATCATTTTTTCCAATCATCAAACACAAAAAAATACATTTAATCGCTATAGATAATTTGTTTCAACTACACTTGATAATGATACGCAAAAATATTCACGATTCACCTTTAGGAAACAGCATGGAACAGCAAAACAGTTATACCAAAGAAGAACTCATAGAATGTGGCAATGGCAACTTATTCGGCCCAGGTAATGCCCAACTCCCCATTCCTCCCATGCTGATGTTTGACCGAATTATCAGTATTACTGAAAATGGCGGATCAAGCGATAAAGGACAAATTGTTGCTGAATTAGACATCACACCTGATCTTTGGTTTTTTCAATGCCACTTTCCAGGCGATCCTGTTATGCCAGGTTGTTTAGGTCTGGATGCCATGTGGCAGTTGGTTGGTTTTTTCCTCGGCTGGACTGGTGGTCCTGGTCACGGCAGAGCATTAGGCTCTAAAGACGTTAAATTCACAGGGCAAGTCACCCCCAAAAATAAACTGGTCACTTATAAAATTGACATGAAACGTGTCATTCGTCGCAAATTAAACATGGGCATTGCAGATGCCGTCATGGAAGTTGACGGACGTGTCATTTATACCGCCACGGGTTTACGAGTCGGCTTATTTACTTCCACCGAAGACTTTTAGGGGATTATTGTGAAACGTGTTGTTATTACAGGAATGGGCGTTGTTTCAAGCATTGGACACAACAAATCCGAAGTATTAGATGCATTACAAAATGGCAAATCAGGTCTATCACATCATCAAGAGTATGTTGATATGGGGTTTAGAACTGCGGTACATGGTGGAATTGAGCTTAATTTAAAAGAACTAATTGATCGAAAAGTCCTCCGCTTCATGGGTGATGCCTCTTCATTTTCCTATCTTGCCATGAAAGAAGCCATTGAAGATGCAAAACTGACCGAAGCAGACTATTCACATCCAAAAGTGGGATTAATTACAGGATCAGGCGGCGCATCTACCGCCAATGTAGTACAAGCTGCCGATACACTGCGTAGCAGAGGAATTAAACGAGTAGGTGCTTACATGGTACCGAGAACCATGTCCAGCACCATCACCGCTTGTCTTGCCACTCCTTTTAAAATCAAAGGTGTTAATTACACCATCAGCTCTGCCTGTGCCACCAGCGCACATTGCATTGGCAATGCTTATGAACTGATCCAAATGGGCAAACAAGACATGATCTTTGCTGGTGGCGGTGAAGAAATACATTGGTCAATGACCATGTTATTTGATGCCATGGGCGCATTATCCACCAAATACAACGACACACCCACAACCGCATCCCGACCTTACGATGCAACCAGAGATGGCTTTGTTATTTCTGGTGGAGGCGGTATTGTCGTATTGGAAGAATTAGAAAAAGCCAAAGCCAGAGGTGCCCACATCTATGGTGAATTAGTCGGCTACGGTGCTACATCTGATGGCTATCATATGGTACAACCCTCTGGCGAAGGCGGCGTTCGATGTATGCAACAAGCCTTAGAAACTGTCAACACCCCCATAGACTATATTAATGCACACGGAACCAGTACGCCTGTTGGTGATCTCAAAGAACTTGAAGCTGTTAAAGAAGTTTTTAAAGATAAAATCCCACCCATCAGCGCAACTAAATCATTAACAGGACATGCATTAGGAGCAGCAGGCGTTCATGAAACCATCTATTCATTGTTAATGATGGAAAATAATTTCTTGGCTGCCTCAGCAAATATAACCAAACTTGATCCTGAAGCAGAAGGTATCCCTGTCATACAGGAAAAGCAGGAAAATGTTAAAATTAACACCATCATGTCAAATAGCTTCGGTTTTGGCGGAACCAATTCAACATTAATTGTGACCCGATACCAAGATTAATGAAATACATTAATTTCCTCATAGCCTCAGTTTGAGGAAATTAAATTTTTGATTGCTATCCATTCGCCCTAAAAACATGTTTCAGTTTTTTATCAGCCTTAAAAAAAATGACCCAGATCACGCCATTCAATCAGCCATACTTAGACTGATCTTCCTATTCATTGGTTTTTTATACATACAAATTAGCAATATTAATAGTGATAGTTTTTTATCCAAAAACGATATAGATATTATATTTATCAGCTATTTTTTCATTTTCTTATTTTTATTATTCAAAGCATTAAAACAGACCTCATCAAGTTTCGTCCACGCCCTTTCAATCATTGCAGATACCTCATTAATCAGTTTCAGTTTATTACTCACCAATGATGCCACCAACAACCCTTTTTTTCTATTTTATGTGTGGGTCATCATTGCTTATGCATTGTTATATGGTGGCCGCTATTTACGGGTAACGACACTGACCTGTATCATCGAATTCTTAATCATTGTGAGCATCACACAGCAATGGCATAGCGACCTATACCCTATTATTTTCCACACTCTGTTTCTATTTTTCCTAGCCATATTTCAGAGTGATTTACTCAAACAAATTCACGCATCAAAACAACAAGCGATTAGAGCCAATGAAGCAAAAAGTCGATTTTTATCCAATGTATCTCACGAATTAAGAACGCCACTCACAGGCATCACAGGATTAATTCGACTACTCAACGACTCCAAACTGACGAATGAACAACAAAATTATACCCGTTTATTAAATGTCACTTCAGATCATTTACTCCGATTAATCACCGATTTACTGGATTTTTCTAAACTTGAAGCAGGTAAATTAACCATCGAAAAAGCACCCGTCAATGTATTCCAAAGCATTGAAGAAATCATTGATATTTATCAACTACAATGCACTGACAAAAATTTTTCATTGGAATACAGTAAAAATCATAACCAAACATTAATCATCAACAATGATAAAATTCGACTACAACAAATTCTACATAATTTATTAAACAATGCTTTCAAGTTCACTGAAAAAGGAAAAATCAGGGTAACCATCCAGTATGAAAATAATCAGTTAATACTGTCTGTTGCAGATACAGGTATTGGCATTAAGAAAGAACTTATTCCCAAATTATTTGACCCATTTTGGCAAGCCGATGTATCCATTACTCGAAAATATGGTGGTACGGGATTAGGCACCAGTATTATCAGTTCAATAGTTGAATTAATGAAAGGTAAAATCAATGTTAATAGCCAGTTAAATGAAGGCACTGAAATCACAATCATTTTGCCCATTGAAATAATCGAACAAACAACGACAATCCAACAAACTGAAATCATAGCACCGACCCAGTCATCAAACTTTGGCCCCATTTTAATTGCAGAAGACAATGACATCAACGCCATGATTTTGCAAAAATTTCTAACCAAAAGAAACATTCAGTCGGATGTCGCATCCAATGGAAAAATTGCCATTGAATACTTACAAAAAAATAACCATTACCAGTTGGCATTGATTGATTTACACATGCCCGAAATGGATGGACTGAATGTTATTAAGCAATGGCGACAACAAGAATCTGGCAACCGATTGCCCATGATCATATTAACCGCCAATGTCACCGAGGAAGAACGACAAAACTGCCTACAAGCAGGTGCAGATAATTTTTTAAGTAAACCGATTAAACCTGAAGTGTTGTACCAAATCATTGATGAATTGTAGATAAGTAGGTGACCATAATTATCTTAACAAAATTTTCGCTCAAGATTTTTTGACCTTTGGTGTTACTGCTCTGATTGCATAGAGGTCTATTCGGTCAGAGTAGTAGTGCCAAAGGACGGAAAATATTGAGTGAAAATGTTAATATAATTATGGTCACCTACTTATACCGCCCTCAATTTATCCAGACAGAATTATTTGGCAAATTATTAAAACAGTTATTTTGTCAACTAACTGATAAAAAGTGACAGCTATTTTGGGCTTATTGAAGGTGGCGCGGCTGAGCTAAAAATAGAGAATGATATTTGTTAGACTTGAATAGGTCGATTATTCTAGGTTTAATGACCATTCCTAATTGATAATTTTATAAAAATCAGTAGAATTCAAGACTCTTAAATTGACTACCTAATACTTAAAATGACCTCTTAAAATGAAACCTTATTTTTTTATTATTACTTCTTTCTTATTAATGACAGGATGCTCATCCGATCCTATTGCCAATGCTGTTCCAGTCTATCACCTTGAAGTACAGCAAGGTAACATCATTACTCAAGACATGATCAACCAAATAAAACCTGGTTTATCCAAACGGCAAGTTCTCTACATTATGGGGTCACCACTACTGATTGACTCATTTCATACTCAACGTTGGGATTATTATTACTCAGTTCAAGGAGGCAAAGTCAAAACCAAAACCAAACATCTCAGCTTATTTTTTGTGAACAATAAAATTGACAAAATTAGCGGTGATTATTCACCTGTTGCCGATTATGTAAAAATTCAAAAACATGTGACAGTGACTGTACCTAAAAAAGAAAAGAAACTTAGTATTCTTGAGTCTTTGTTAAGTAAACTGGGGTATCAGGAAGAAGAAGACATATAAAAAGTTGATGTTATATTAATTTTTTAAAAAAACCAATTTTCATCAACAATGTTCGTATTTATCAGTATCCATCGTGGTTAAAGCTGTAACGCAGGCTTTTCATTTACTTTCCCGTTACACCAACAATCGTCTCACCTCTTCCCACAAAGCACCTGTATCAATTGGCTTTATCAAATAACCATCCATTCCCGAGGCTAAAAACCGCTCTTTATCACCAACAAGTGCGTGTGCAGTCAATGCGATAACTGGAATTTCAGGCAATGTTTGCTTTATAATTGCCGTGGTTTCCACACCATCTAAACCTGGTGGCATTGAAACATCCATAAAAATCAAGTCAAAGTCAGTAGCTTGTTGCAAGATATTTAATGCTTGTTCACCAGAAGTTGCTTCAATAACATCCCATTGCTGATGTTTAAGTATAAATTTTAAAATAAGTCGATTGGTTGTAACATCATCAACCACCAAGGCTTTTTTCATTTGAACTGGCGTATTTTCCACAACTTTCTGCGGTAAAATTTTAGTTTTATTTTGTTTAAGCTTTAATTCTACGGAAAATGTTGTGCCTTGATTTAAAATGCTTGCAACTGAAATATTGCCCCCCATTAATCGAGACAATTCAAGACTAATGGCTAAACCCAACCCCGTACCGCCATTTTTTCTACCTGCATCATCTTGCTCGAAAGCACTAAAAATACGCTTTAATTGACTTTCGGGAATACCATCGCCAGTATCTTTAACATCAATGACAAGCATTTCATTTTTAAACGCTATGCTAACAGTAATGCCACCTTGCTTAACAAACTTTAAACAATTGCCAATCAGATTATAAAAAATTTGTTTAATTCGGGTTGAATCACCTAAAAAGCCATTGGGTGTATTGCCTTTAATATTCAGCTTTAAATACAGGTTTTTTTCATCTGCCTGAGTTTGCAAAATGGAAAGAAGCTCTTTAAATAAAACATTTAGTTCAAAAGGTTCTTCTGTTAATTCAAAAAAACCTGATTCAATCTTTGAGAAATCAAGAATATTACCAATTAATGACGTCAGGTGTTTTGAAGTCTGCTGCATTCTATTTAATAAGTCTTGCTCCTGATCAGCAGGTGCTGCCGAAGTTGCCAACAAATGAGAGATTCCACTAATTGCATTCAGAGGTGTACGAATTTCATGACTCATGTTGGCAAGGAAAGCACTTTTTGCATGGCTTGCAGACTCAACTTTTTCATTAAGAAGCGTTAATTCTTCTGCCTGCTGTGCAAGCTGCTGGTTTTGACGATATAAAGCCAAAAATACACTGATTTTACTTTTTAATATGAACGGATTAATGGGCTTAAATAGAAAATCAACTGCACCCGACTGATAACCTTTATACTGAACCGTATCTGATTGATTAATCGCCGTCACAAAAATAATAGGAATATGTTTGGTGCTATTTTCTGACTGCAAAATACTGGCTGTTTCAAAACCATCCATTTCTGGCATTTGCACATCCATTAAAATAACAACAAATGACTGTTCTGAAGCAAGAATAAGAGCTTCATTTCCAGAATTTGCAGTGATGATATTTGCACCAATATCATCTAATTGAGACGATAACGCCAATAAGTTTTCGGATCGATCATCAACCATCAATATATTTGGTTTTTCCATAATTTTATGACCTAAGGCAACTCGCAACAAATAAACTACCCATCTTACTTGCCCTTTTGTCCGTCTTCTTTGCTACAAAAATAGTTATGTAGAGCGACTACACGCCTATTTTTGTAACAAAAAAAGACAAACAAAATTTCTGCGCAATATGGGTAGTTTATTTATTGCGTGTTACCTAAATAATAATCCCAAAATAATCAATTAAATCGTAGCGAGAGCGTTCAATTCAGTGAATTGAACGTCCAAAGTAGATTCAACTGATTTTTTTAAGATAGTTATGGTATATAATTGATAGCAACACTATCTATCTGAGAAAATACCATGACACTCATCAAACAAGAAGACTTTATTCAAAGTATTGCCGATGCTTTGCAATATATTTCCTATTATCACCCCGTTGATTATATCCAAGCATTGGGTAAAGCCTACGAAAAAGAACAATCTGCTTCAGCTAAAGATGCCATTGCACAAATTTTAATGAATTCAAGAATGTCGGCAATGAACCATCGACCTATTTGTCAAGATACGGGTATTGTGGTTGCGTTTGTTGAAATTGGTATGGATGTTCAATGGCAAGCATCTCTTGATATTGAGCAAATGGTAAATGAAGGCGTACGACAAGCTTACATGGACAGTCGTAATTTATTGCGTGCATCCGTGCTGGCTGATCCTGCGGGATTAAGAAAAAACACCAAAGA
>JABHHM010000473.1 GCA_018671575.1 Methylococcales bacterium
AATTCAAATAATTCTTCAGGACATGGTTAACAAACAGCGCAAACAAAGTTTTGATCAAACCCAAACCATTGAAAAAAATATACAAATTATTTGGTACACCGTTGCATTCTTATTGATCATCAGTTTCATCAGTGGAGTTATTATTATTACGCTGACCAATACACAAGTCGTCACCCCTATTATTCATCTAAGAAATATACTGAAAGATATTTCTAAAGAATCTGGTCAACTCAATAAACGAGCCAATGTTAATTCAACCGATGAAATAGGACAACTGGCATTGGCATTCAACGAAATGATTGAGGTTATTCAATCCAACATTCAACGTGAAGATACTGAAAAATCACGAGAACATGATGAAAAAGAGATATTATCGAATGAGCTAACCGCCATTGAAAGAGCCGTTGATTTAGCAGCCAAAGGAGACTTGACCGCAGACCTGACCGCAAGATTTTCAGAAAGCCACATAACAAGTTCCGTCACTCAGCTTGCTAAAGGCATTAATACCATGATCGTTAACCTCAACGATCTTATTACAGACGTACAAAGTTCAGCCATTCATGTCAATACGTCGGCAACAGAAATTTCAACAACGGCTAAAGAACAGGAGGCCACGGTGTCTGAACAAGCGGCAACCATTCATGAAATGATGGGAACTGCACAGTCTATATCCAAATCAACTGAAAAATTGGCTCAAACCATGAACACTGTTTCTCAATTATCTGACAGCACCGCAAAATCAGCCAATCACGGTCAATCTTCCTTGACACGCATGGAATCAACCATGACTCGTATGGTGGAAGCCTCTGACTCAATTTCCTCAAAATTGGTCGTATTAAATGAAAAAGCAGGTAAAATCAACACAGTTATCACCACCATCACCAAAGTGGCTGAGCAAACCAATCTATTGTCTTTAAATGCTTCAATTGAATCAGAAAAAGCAGGTGAATATGGCGCAGGGTTCGCCGTTGTTGCCAGAGAAATCAGACGACTTGCCGACCAAACTGAAGTCGCAACGTGGGACATTGAACACATGGTTAAAGAAATGCAATCTGCTGTTTCTGCAAGCGTCATGGGAATGGAAAAATTTTCTCAAGAAATAAAAAACAGCGTCAATAATGTAGCAGATATTGGCAATCAACTAAATATGGTTATTGAACAAGTACACCAATTAGTCCCCTATTTTGAAGAAGTTAATAATAACATGCAAAGCCAGGCGAGTAATGCTCATCAAATCACGGATGCCCTGGAACAATTAAATCATGCAGAACAACAAACCGTACAATCAATACACATGTCAAATCAGTCCATCCACCAATTACATGACGTTTCTAAAACATTAAAAAATGGAATTTCCCGATTCAAATTAAAATACAATGGACCAGGTAATTCATAGGATAAAAAAATAACATGAAAATTTCAATCGGCACCATCCTCGGGATACTCACAGGATTTGGATTATTTGTTTTTGCAGTCATCAGTAATACAGATAATTACCTGATGTTTTTTAGTCTTTCAAGCTTACTCATGGTGATTGGTGGATCATTTGCTGCTACATTTATCGCATTTCATGAACGTTATGTGTTCAGATCAATGCTTGAATTATTTAAAATTCTTGTACCATCCAACATCAGCCCAAAATCTTTATTTCAAGATGTAGAAAAACTAATTACTTGGTCAAACGTAGTCAGAAGAAAGGGCTTAACGGCACTTGAGATGGAAATTGATAAAGAAGAAGAAGACGATACATTTCTAGTGGCTGGATCGCGCCTATTGGTCAGCAACTACAAGGGAGAAGAGCTCAATAACATGTTGCAAACGCATGTGGATTCAACCTACGAAAGAAATCATATTAAAGTAAGTATTTTACAATACATGGCAAATGTCGCTCCAGCCTTTGGCATGATAGGAACATTGGTTGGCTTAATCATCATGCTGGATAACATGGGAGGAGATCCTTCAGGGCTTGGCGCAGGACTTGCTGTTGCTCTTTTGACCACACTTTATGGCGTTTTATTTGCACAATTATTATTCAAACCTGCTGCCGCCAAACTCAAACAAAAAGAACAATTGGAAAGATTTCGCAACACTTTAATCATGCAAGGTTTGGTACTGATGGCAGAACAAACACCCCCTGCAAAAATTGAAGACAGCCTGAATTGCTTTCTTGACCCCAACTTATATTTTAATGTTGCTGAAAGAGACTAGTCATGAAAAAAGTGACATTCAAACAAATCGATAACGATAACGACAAAGAAGATGAAAAGGAATGGTTAATAACTTACGCTGATGCCATTACCTTATTAATGGCATTTTTTGTTTTATTGCTTTCAACGGCGGTCATTGACCAAAGTAAATACGAACAAGTCTCTGAAAGTATCACCAAAAGACTGCTACAAAAACAACCTAAAACCCCCTTTAAAACACTGGAAGATGAAATTTCAACACTGATCAGTAAAAATCAGTTAGCCAACGTCATTGAAGTCAACAAAGTCATTGATGGCATTAAAATAGAGCTTTCCAACAGTGCCTTATTTTCTACTGGATCGGCTCAACTCAAACTGCTCATTCAACCTATTCTATTTCGCATTAGCCAATTTATTTTATCTTTGGATAATTTAGACAACATCAACATTGACGTTGAAGGGCATTCAGATAATGTTCCCATTAATACTCGTCAATATCCCTCCAACTGGGAGTTATCCGCCAGAAGAGCCACCAATGTAGTCAGATTTCTGATTAAACAAGGCATTGAGGAAAACAAATTAAGAGCCGTTGCATATGCTCATACACAACCTAAATTACCCAACAATAGTCAATCAGGGCAAGCTTTATTGGAGAATCAGGCAGTTAATCGGCGTGTTGTTTTGTATGTTAAAAGGTAGGGTGTTAACATAACCACAAACACACAAAGGAAATTCAATGGGATTAGGCTACGCAGACATTAATTTATCCAACCCACGATATAATGATTTACAACCATTGGCAATCAATGCTCTGGTTGATACTGGTGCAATTACGTTATGCATTCCTAAACATGTTGCAGTGCAATTACAATTAGAAGAAATGGAAAAGCGTGAAGTCACCACCGCAGACGGCAAGCACATTGCAGTTCCTTATGTGGGGCCAGTTCAAGTAAAATTTGGAAAAAGAACCTGCTTTACTGGTGCATTGGTGTTAGGCGACAGCGTACTATTAGGCGCAATACCCATGGAAGATATGGACTTAATTGTAAGCTCTAGAATGCAAAAATTAATGGTCAATCCCGAAAGCCCTAATATGCCATCTGCTGTTGTTAAATAACAGCATCAGTGGATTCGACTGATTTATTAAGGATAATGCACTATAAAACCACAATTTCTTTTAATTGAATATCATACCGATAGTGAATAATTTGACCATTTTCAAGTAAGTTAATCGCTTGAACAATCACATCATAGGGTACAACGAACCATTCACGAGGTTGGTGCATTTTACCTTTATTATCTGCTACGTTTAAATCCACACAAACCTCAGAAAAAAAGCGGTGTATCAACTGTTCAAACTTTTGGGCTGTCATATTATAAGCGTCAAATACAGCCATTTTTTTAACGGGTGACATCAAATAGGTAGGCTCATTTTCTGCATTGGCTATGCGCTTTTCAACAGGCACGGTAGAAAAACCTATTTTATATAAGTGCTGAATACTTTGGATTTCAGCGTTTTCACTTAATGATTTTAAAATATAAATAGTTCCTGCTAACTTATCTTCTTTTTTGACTATACCCAAACTATCCAGAAACTCTGAATTAATTTGGTCTTCTGTCTGACTGACTATTTTACCACCTTGATAAAGTGCCTTAGCCAATGAGCGATACAACATATTGGATTCTGTACCATTTTCAAAAACACAGCGTGTTCTACCATCTTTTCTTTGGCGCTTGCCATTGACTGTTTTATCCTCAGAATCAAAATATATTTTTTCAA
>JABHHM010000153.1 GCA_018671575.1 Methylococcales bacterium
ACCAACAGAAGGAACGGACGACCTTCCCAATAACTATCTAAATCATATGCTAGAATCATTAGTAATACTTATAATAATGTTACTAATGATTCATGATAATTAGTATACAAGGAACGGGCACAAAATAACTTCCCGTTCTTGATTTCATATTTATTTTAAATTCAAATGATCTAATTGAATAAAAGTGTAGGAATAGTCACTCTATTTTGAGCTTTTATGATTGAAGATCATTTGAAGGTGAAGTGAAGATGGAATTAAGAATGGGAAGTTGTTTCATGCTCGTTCCTTAACTTTCGTACCAAACTTTTTAACCATGAAAGGCATGAAGATAATGAAGAAAAAGCCTCATAACTTTCATGGTTAAAATCAAAATATCAATTATGTATTATGACGCTTGGAATAGTTTTTTCGATATTTTAAAATGGCCAAATACTCCACGTAGAATCCAAACTGGATTGACACTTCTTAAGTTGGCTGCGATATCTAACTCCATTTTTTTTAACTTTGCTGGCAACCTTTAACAACCACTTCTTTTTATTGTAACTTTTCCGTTTATATCCACCATGACCTTCATGATAAACAAGATAAAGCCGATAAGCGTCAGTTTTGGGTATTTTCAGCATCTTTTTCGTGATTTTTCCGTACCAACCAATAAAATCAACCGCATCATCAAAGTCATCACGATCAGCCCCCCAGTTACCCGTATCTTTCATATACCATTTCCAGGTTCCATCCTGAACTTGAGCATAACCATAAGCCGATGATGTGCGTACCCAGGGAATAAATCCCAACAATCTACTCCTAGGTGGACGAGCGTTGTATAAAAATTTTGATTCTTGATATAGAATAGCCAACTGAACATGAATCGGAACCCCCCATTTTTCATATGAATTTTTGGTGGCTTTATACCAACTGGATTTTTCCTTAAATATTGCACAAGCATTGTTAATATTATTAGGTGGATTTGAGGCGCATCCGATCAAATTAAGTGCTAATAAACCAATAACCAATCTCTGAACAATCATTTTTTAATTTCAACCCTATTTATTATTTATGCATATCTCAAAGTTCCAATACGACTTACCCACTGAATTAATTGCACAAAAACCTTTAGCAGAAAGAACAGCCAGTCGCTTGCTTTATCTGGGCAATGAATTAGAAGACCTTGGTTTCACTCAACTATTAGATAAAATTAAAGCCAATGACTTATTGGTATTCAACAATACCAAAGTCATACCTGCCAGGCTCTATGGCCACAAAGAAACAGGTGGTAAAGTTGAAATATTGATTGAACGCATTTTATCATCGACACAAGCATTAGTTCAACTCAAGGCAAGTAAAAAACCCAAAATTGACAGCATAATTTCACTTGAATGCGGTACTCAATTAAAAATATATAATAGACAAGAGCAATGGTTTAGCATTCAACTGGTAAACCAGCAACAGAATCTATTGGATTTACTTGAAAAAGTAGGCCACATTCCATTACCCCCATACATTAAAAGAGAGGATCAGGAGCAGGATAAACAACGCTACCAAACGGTTTACGCAGAACATCCTGGTGCGGTCGCCGCTCCCACTGCTGGACTACATTTTGACCAAGAATTAATCAACAAAATACAACAACAAGGCATCAAGACCACCCACATTACTTTGCATGTTGGTGCGGGTACTTTCCAACCAGTCAGGGTTAACAATATCAAAGACCACAAAATGCACAATGAATTTATTGAAGTCAGCCAACAAACCTGTGAATTAGTTAAACAAACACAACAACAAAATGGTCGAATTATTGCGGTTGGCACAACATCTGTCAGAGCATTAGAAACGGCTTCTACCGATGGCATTATTAAACCATTTAAAGGTAAAACCAACATCTTTATTTATCCAGGCTATCATTTTAATTGTATTGATGCTTTAATTACCAATTTCCACCTATCGGAATCAACACTACTGATGTTAGTCAGTGCATTGGGTGGATATGAACAAATTATGTCGGCTTATCAGCACGCTATTCAAAAAAAATATCGTTTTTTTAGTTATGGCGATGCAATGATGATCCTAAATCAAGCAAGATAGAAAGGGAATAACATGACAGAACTCATTATAGAAGACACAAAATTGGGTGACGGAGAAGAAGTCACTGGAGCAGGCCAAACAGTTAAAGTTCATTATACTGGCTGGTTAAAAGATGGCACCAAGTTTGACTCAAGTCACGACAGGAATGATCCATTCAGTTTTCCTGTCGCTTGCCATTATGTTATCCTTGGCTGGGACCAAGGTGTTGTCGGCATGAAAGTCGGCGGCACAAGAAAATTAACCATTCCACCAGAACTAGGATATGGCGCAGCAGGTGCTGGCGGTGTTATTCCACCCAATGCAACCTTAGTTTTTGACATTGAATTATTGGAAGTATCTTCTTAATAAGGGGAGGCGAAATAAATAAATATCCAAATTTCGCAGGATTTTTATTCGCCTTTGAGGCGCAAAAATAGGCGTATAGTCGAACTATACAACTATTTTTGCAACAAAAAAGGTGGACAAAAAAACAAGCAAGTTGGATGTTTATTTATTGCGCATCTCCTAATTATTGTGACATCTGTTTTTTCTGTCATTGCCCACCTATTGCATGGCAGAAATTTAAGCAGGTGATTTTATTTCGTGCTCGTGCTCGTTCTCGTTCCTTACTATTTTATATATAAGAAATATCTTTCATCAATGAAACCAAGCGTTCCAACCTCATGATAGAATCATTCATCATCAATAAATTTTGTTTTTGAATTAAAGTCAACGGTAGCAACTCAGCCAAGCGATAACTTACCCAACAAGCATCATCATATCGAGTGCCAATATTGGCATAATGATGACCTAAATTTTCAATAATTTTCTCTAATAAACTTGCCAATACTTGAAACTCTTCAGGCAATTTGACAACCACATCCAACGAACATAATTCAATATTGGCAAGACTCAATTGATCTTTAGTCACACTGGTATTTTGAATTGTAAATCGCTGCTTTCCCGTTACAGTAATACTTAACAAACCATCATGACGAGTATGCCAATCAGAAATTTTTGCAATGGTCCCCATATTATGAGTGGTAGCGGCCTGCCCTGTTTCATTGCCCTCTTTGATTAAACAGATACCAAAATCTTCTTCATTTTTCAAACAACGACAAATCATATCGGTATAACGAGGTTCAAAAATTCTTAACGGTAACGGCCCCTCAGGAAATAAAACGGTATGAAGTGGAAACAAAGGTAATTTTGTTGAATAGGCAGTCATGAGTTTGATTCGCCCCAAACAGGCATTAAATCATGTTCGATATTTAATTGATCCAAGATTCTTGAAACCACAAAATCAATAATATCAGCAACACTTTTAGGATTATTATAGTAGCCAGGATTAGCAGGAAGAATAATAACGCCATTATTAGAAAGTTTTAACATATTCTCCAAGTGAATACTGGAAAAGGGTGTTTCACGAACCACTAAAATCAATGTTTTTCTTTCTTTAATGGCAACATCAGCGGCTCTTTCAATTAATGAATGACTGCTACCATTGGCAATGGCCGACAACGTACCTGTGGTACACGGACAAACCACCGTATGATCACTGACACCACTACCGCTGGCAATAGGAGCCATCCATTGCTGATTAGAAAAAAATGTTATTTGCCCTGGAGCCGCATTATACCACTTGGTCAAATAAGCTTCAGTTGCCCCACTTTGATTCGGGATTTTCAGCTCAGTTTCCATATTAATGACCATTTTTGCTGGATCAGACATCAATACAATAAGTGTTTTTTTCTGAGAAACCAAATACTCCAGCAAACGCAAACCATAAGCCGCTCCCGAAGCACCTGTAAAGATAAGAGTAATGGGTTTATTTTTCATTTTTAAACAAAAATTTAATTATTAATTATGAGCTACGAATGCTATTCAATCAGTATCTATGCTCATTCGTGATTCTAAAATATTCTGTCGATTTACCCAAAGGACATTAGGGGATGCGAAATAAATATCCAAATTGCGCATCCCCTTATATTCTATAAAACCTCTAATAAACGTGTATGAATATTTTGAAAGCCACCATTACTCATGACAACAATCACGTCAGATGGCTTAACCAATGCTGTCACTTGATCTATAATTGTCTGGATTGATTGATGAATAAAATAGGATTGAGCACTATTTTTAAATAATTCAGCAACATCCCAATCGATATCAGATGGTTGAAAAATCATTGATATATCGGCATCACTTAATGACTCAGCCAATGTTTGATTATGTATTCCCATTTTCATGGTATTGGATCTTGGCTCAAGAATAGCGATAATTCGAGAAGTCTTAAAATGGTTTTTAATGCCTTTGAGCGTCGTTTCAATGGCGGTCGGATGATGGGCAAAATCATCATAGACTCGCACATCATTTTTAATACCTTTTAACTCCATTCTTCGCTTAACATTTTTAAACGACCGAAGTGCCTCTAAACTTTTCTCAATTGAAACATTGGCATGATGAGTTGCCGCAATTGCAGACAAAGCATTAGAAACATTGTGATCACCTGTTAGTTGCCAATTCAATTGCCCAACATTTATCTCATTATAAAAAACATCACATTGCTGTCCATCTGACGCTTTATTTTGAATTGAAAAATTGGTGTTTGAATTTGAATCCAACGCCGTTGTTTCAGTTTGAGTCCAACACCCCATTTTTAAAATATTTTTTATATTTTCATCCGTATCAGGATAAATAATCAACCCATTACCAGGAACAATTCTAACCAAATGATGAAATTGTCTTTCAATAGACGCCAAATCAGGAAAAATATCGGCATGATCATATTCCACATTATTAATCACCAGCGTTTTAGGATGATAATGTACAAATTTTGAACGTTTATCAAAAAAAGCACTGTCATATTCATCGGCTTCTACCACAAAAAACGGAGACGCTCCCAACCTGGCTGACAACCCGAAATTAAGAGGAATACCACCAATTAAAAAACCTGGTTTCAAACCTGTATATTCTAATATCCAGGCAATCATACTGGCAGTGGTTGTTTTTCCATGAGTACCCGAAGCAGCAATCACCCAGCGATCTTTTAAAATGTGCTGATACAACCATTGAGGACCCGATGAATAGGAAAATTGTTGATTTAAAATATATTCAACCGACTCATTGCCTCTGGACATCGCATTACCAATGACAAAATGATCAATATCATCAGGCAACGATTCTATTTGATAACCTTCAATGAGCTGAATACCTACATTTTCTAACTGCGTACTCATAGGGGGATAAACGTTTTGATCTGATCCTGAAACTTCAATACCCATTTCACGGGCTAACAGGGCAATACCGCCCATAAATGTTCCACAGATACCTAGAATATGTATTTTCATGAAGTATGATGAGAGTTTATTATAATTTTTCTATATTTATTGGTTTTTTCAAAAGCACCTGAATAGTTAAAATTATTTAGATTTGCCTTTTTTCAAGAGTTTAAACCTTTTTAGGTCTTCCGCATATTTATTATGCATTTTTTTCATGTATTTTCGTTTTTTGTCAATTTCATTCTCATTATCTTTAACACTGTTCTCTAAAGCAGCAATCTGTTGTTTAATAATAGCTGGCACAGGTCTATTGGCAGCGACATATTCATCGGCATTGGATTGCAACGTAGTCAGTCGCTTTGATAAACGACGAATACTACCTTGTAACACTTCAATAGAAAGATCAACATTTGACAGCTGCTCATCTCTTGCAGAAATCAAATCATCTTCATCAGAATAAGTAGCAAGTAACACCCTGTCTTTCTTATCTTTTTTTGCCTGATTAACCCTTTGAATTCGTCTTTGCCTTGCATTTTCTTTGGCTTTTTGAGCTTCTTTTAATATTTGACTTTTAGTTTTTGCTCGCCTAATAGTCTGAACCGTAACACCGCTACTATTTTTCACCTCACGTTTATACTTTACCTGGTCGGGAGGCAAATGATCTGAAATTCTGGTCACCCCATTTTTATCGACCCATTTATAGAAACGTTTTGCGGCATGACTTGGGTCAACAAAGGTCAACAATGTTAAACTGGTTAGGAGGATTACGATGATGTTTTTATATTTGATC
>JABHHM010000221.1 GCA_018671575.1 Methylococcales bacterium
CTGGAGCAATGGGTGGAAGTGCTGGCGGTTTTGGTGGCGGTTCTGACATCGGTGCTGGAGCAGGCATGGGAGTTGGCGGCGACGCTGGCGCAGCAGCTGGAGCAACTGGTGCTTCTGCTGGTGATGCAACTGATAATACTTCTATCGGTTCTATCAACGTAAACGCTTAATATTTAGTCTTTTTAAGATTAAATAAAAAAGGTCTTCAATTGAAGACCTTTTTTTATTCTGTTTCTTTTATTAAGCAGTTAATGCCACCAACGCCCTCGCCTACCCAGTACAAATAAAATCACAAAAACCAGACCAACCAAACCCCAAAAATACAAATAACCGTGATCCCATTTGAGTTCGGGCATAAAAGAAAAATTCATACCGTATAGCCCAACAAGAAAGCCAAGTGGAAGAAATATAATACTAAAACCTGTCAATCTATGCATAATCTTTGATGTACGATAACTCATCATACCAAGATACAAGTTTAAGCTGGAAGTTAATGAATCTCTTTCATTTAATAGCTCACGACTCAAAATTTCGAGTCGAGATGATTTGATGTGCAAACCTGTTTGAGCAGTTTCAGCAATCAAAGAGCATTTTCTCGTTGATAACTCATCAAATATTTCATCTGTTCCAAGCAGTATTCGTCTAAAGTTAAGCAAATCATTAATCATAATCGATGCTTCATTAAAAACCGTCTCTTCGACTTCTTCAAACATCTTTTTTTGTAATAATTTATTGTGTGCGGCAAATACTCTCAGTGTTTTATGGAATTGTGAAATTAGGTGATCGGCCAGTTCAAATAATAAAAAACCAGGTGTTTTTGCAACTTTGATGAAGTCATCACGATAAGATAATCTCATTTTTTGCATAAAAACCGCACCATAAAAATCAATAGTCACCATGACATTTTCTGCCAATATCACTTGTACTATTTTTGCAACCTGTTCCGATAATTCATCGGTTGTTTCTCTCAATGTGAATTCGAGGTAATGATCAAAATAACTCAGCCATTCACATTCCTCGTTCGGCTCTAATGCAGACACATCTATATTTAAAGATTCTAATAGCTCAATACAGTCTGAAAGGTCGTGAGGCGTTAAATCGAGCCACAAATAATACCCTTGTTCAATGACTGATTTTACTTCATGAATTTGGTAGTTTTCATGCAGCTGTTTTGTTTTGAAATCAAATGCGATAATGGATGTCATATTAATTATTTTTTAATGTGTGAATAGCAATATATTATTGATTTATACGTCATAATTATGGAACATATTAATCATAATATTTTATAATTTTTCATTTTTTAAGAAATAACTGATAGATTAATTTTATGACCAGTGAATCCCCCCCCCATACAACACAAGAAGCAGAATTAAACTGGAAACCACCTGGCTCATGGTTTTCTATAAAAATAAGCCTCGTTATTTTCAGTATTTTAGTGATTGGCAATCTCAGTTATTTTATATATTTGGAAAATTTTCGTTATCGATACATTATTGTACATCACACTGCCAGTCAAACAGGAGATTATCAATCAATTAAAAAAATACATAAAAAAGAAAGGGATTGGCATGATGTTGCCTATCACTTAGTTTTAAATAATGGTTCGAAAAGCAAACCTACTGGTTATTTAGAAGCCAGCAGTCGCTACAAAAAATTGAATCATGCGGTGGCAACTAAATCACTCTGGTATAACCATCATGGCGTTCATCTTGCAATAGTTGGAAACTATGAACAGTCCAAACCCAATAAAATAATGCAACAATCGATTGTTAACGCCATTGAATTATTAAAACAACGTTTCCATATCAATAACAACAACATTCTAATGCATCGTGATTGTAGTGCCACACTCTGTCCTGGCAAGCACATTGATAATACAACTTTAACTCAATGGCAAAAGCAGTGGTCAAGCGAGCCTGAGAAATCAATTTATAATCAACAAAAAAACGTAATCTACAATACTCATTTATCGTTGACTAATATAGATAGATATTGGCATCATTTTGTTTATTTAAATATTTTTTTAATTTTGGTTATGGCTATTTCGATTATATTTTTGGTTTAGCTCAAAAAACACGATATCTGATAGATAACTTTAATCATAAAGGGCTGTACAAAAATCATTTAGCCATGAGGCAATGAAGAAAAAACCTCATGGTCAAAATAAAAAATCAATTTTTACAAAGTTGCAAAGACTTTCTTACTATTGACTCAAATTTATATAATCAGCCAAAACACGGCCACTTTCAATCACAATAGCATCTGGCTTTTTGTTCTTTTTATCTTTTTCTTTCTTTTCCTCGTCATCATCTTTTAATTTTTTAAGTAATTTTTCACCTTTGGCTAAACGTTTGTCATTTTCTAACTTTAATCTTCGGGCCTTGTTTTTGATTCTCTCTGTCTCTCTGGTTTTTTCATTGAGAGAAATGGTTTTCTTTTCTCTTGCTTCTTCTAATAGCATTATATTTTTATTTAAGAAAATAAAGTCAGGATCTTTAAGCGCACGTTTTTGATGTGACTTTGTCATCTCAGCAATATATTGCTGATATTTTGATTGCTTTTTATAGCTTAAAGGCTTGATCTTATCCCAAGGTAAAGCGTGATCTAGCGAGCTTTCACCAATTTCTTTTTTGTCATAAATTTCAGGATAAGTAATATCTGGAATAATCCCTTTATTCTGATTGCTTTCCCCAGAAATTCGATAAAATTTAGCCAGTGTTATTTTTAATTGCCCCTGCTTTAAAGGCCTAAGTGCTTGCACCGTACCTTTACCAAAAGTTTGTCCACCAACAATAATGCCACGTCGATAATCTTGGATTGCACCTGCAAATATTTCAGATGCAGAAGCACTCAATCGATTGACTAATACAATGAGTGGCCCACTGTAAAATATTTCACTATCAGGATCTTTTAAAGTATCAATTTGACCATTGCTATTTTTAATTTGAACCGTAGGGCCTTTTTTAATAAACAGACCGACCAATGAATTGACCTCTTTCAATGAGCCACCGCCATTATTTCTCAAATCAATAACCAAACCATCAATATTTTCTTTTTGTAACTCTTTAATTAATCTTTTAACATCGCGAGTTGTACTTTTATAATTTTTTTCTTTTGCCTGCAGAGCTTTAAAGTCAACATAAAACGTTGGAATATCAATAACACCCATTTTATAATTCTTATTATTTTGTTTGAATGTAATTAATTTTTTTTGTGCCGCCTGCTCTTCAAGCTTCACTGTATTTCGAGTGATTTTGATAATTTTTGTTTCTTGTTCATTAGCGGCATTTGACGGAATAATTTGCAAACGAACCACACTGCCCTTGGGACCTCTAATAAGCTCTACAACCTCTCCAATACGCCAGCCAATGACATCAATAATTTCACCATCGTCGCCTTGCCCTACTCCAACAATTCGATCAGCTGATTTTAATTGATTGGCTTTATCAGCAGGACCCGCAGGTACCAGCCTTACCACTTTAGTGTAATCATTTTCATTTTGTAAAACTGCACCAATGCCTTCCAGCGACAAACTCATGTTAATATTAAAATTTTCGGTTGTTCGTGGTGAAAAATATTGTGTATGAGGGTCATAACTTTGGGTTAATGAATTAATGAAAATTTGAAAAACATCTTCATTGTTGACTTGAATCCCCCTATTCAACTGACTTCTATAACGCTTGGTTAATAATTTCTTAATTTCAGGCATTTTTTTATTGGTTAATTTTAAATTGATAACCGAATTTTTAAGTCTTTTTTTCCAAATCTTATCCAATTCAGCTTTAGATTTTGCCCAGTTTTCTTCTTCTCTATCCAGCACCATGCGTTCATTGGTGGTAAAATTAAGGGAATCAAAGTTTTTTTCTATGGTATTGACCATGAATTTAAAGCGTTCAATTTTTCGTTCCTGAAAACGATTAAAAATATTAAAACCAACGGCAATATTCCCTTCTGACAATAAATCATCCAATTCATATCGGTATTGCTCAAATTCACTGACATCAGATTCTAAAAAGTATAATTTGAATTTATCCAGATCATCCATGTAATGATCAAAAACTTTGCTTGATAAATCGTCATCAATGTCCATTTCATTATAATGAATGTATTTTAAATGGCTTAAAATACTCATGCTAAGACGTCGATGATGCTTTTTAGGGGTGATAATTTTACTGGCAAGCTGATTAATGTCATCAGGTAAAACCTGCTTTGCATTGACAGACGTTGAAAAAACAAACTGGCTTAATAAAACAATTGACAGGAATGTTGAAAGCCGATGAGTATGGCGCATTATTTTATCCTTAAATTTTTTAGGTTTTCTTCATGGTTATTTTAATAACATTTTAAACGCAATTATTTTATCATAAGACAAGATAAAAGCAGTTTCATTTTTAACTTTATTAGGAATTTTTATGACTCAAAATAGACTATGGCATAATCCCCGTTGCTCAAAATCACGTCAAACATTTAAAATATTAGAAAGTAATAATGTAAATTTAACCATTGTAAAATACTTGGAAGAACCTCTTGAGTTTAACCAACTAAAAGAGATTCTTGATTTATTAAAATTACAACCAAGAGAATTAATGAGAAAGCATGAAAAGCCTTACAAAGAACAAAATCTAGCCAACCCTAACCTCACAGAAGAAGACCTTATCAATGCCATGATCAATCACCCTATACTGATTGAGCGTCCCATTTTTATTTGCAACAACCAAGCGGTGATTGGTCGTCCACCTGAAAATGTCCTGAAACTTATTTGATCTACGGAGAAGCATAATCGATAGGTATTTTCTACCTCTTTTTTACTCGAAAAATCACTTATGAACAGCCTACGTCATAAATAATAGGATCATGACCTAAGTGTAGTCTCAATAAAAATATTTTATTGACAAAAAACAAACAACTCTATAGTGGCGGATTTCAAGCTAGTTGTCGCCTAAAGTTAAAATTTATGCCGCCTTGTTTTCTTTTATTTTCTCCTCTTGTTTTTCAGGATTAAGATAGACCTCTTTGACTGGATTCCAGTTTCGTATTTCACCTGACCAGCGATTAGGTTTTTTTAATTTAGCTTTTTGATAAACCTGTGCTCGTTTAGCCAGTATTTCTACATCTTCGCCTCTGTGACGTTGTCCTGGCGTGACAAATCTTATTTCACTGTGTAAATGCTCCTCATTATACCAATCAACAAATTCTTTCACCCAATCTCGAGCTTTATCCAAACTCACAAAAGATTTTTCAGGATACTCTGGTCTATATTTTAGAGTACGGAAAAGAGATTCAGAATAAGGATTATCATTACTCACCGATGGTCTGCTAAATGTGGGTACTACGCCTAATTGCTGTAATGTCGCCAGTATTGTTGCTCCTTTCATTGGGCTACCATTGTCAGAATGCAACGTGACTTGACCAGGATTAACATTTTCCCTACAACAAATATC
>JABHHM010000490.1 GCA_018671575.1 Methylococcales bacterium
ATATTGTATCAAATGATGACGGTAGTTTTGATGTGACGACCTCTGTGGGAGACTTTTTGGAAGTTAAGCAAAATTTGACAGAGGCGGGTTTTGAGTCTGAAATGGCAGAAGTCACCATGAAAGCCTCAACCACAACCGAATTAGATGTTGATGATGCAGGTAAAATGATGAGATTGCAGGATGCATTGGAAGATCTTGATGATGTGCAGAATGTATATTCAAATGCTGATATTTCTGATGAAGTATTGGCTGAATTATGAGTTTGGCTTGATAAGTGGGGCGAATATTAGGTGTTGATCCTGGTTCTCGAGTGACGGGATATGGCATTATTGATGAAGTCTCATTTAATAAAATAAACTATGTTACCAGTGGTTGCATCAAGTTACCAAAATGTGGTTTGCCTCAGCGATTAAAAATTATTTTTGAACAATTGTCTGATATTGTTAAGCGTTATCAACCTGATGAGTTTTCGATTGAAACCGTGTTTGTGCATAAAAATGTGGATTCTGCTCTTAAGCTTGGTCAAGCAAGGGGAGCGGCAATTTGTGCGGGTGTTCAATACGATCTTCCTGTAGCAGAATATACTCCTCGTGAAATTAAGAAGTCTATTGTTGGGAATGGTAATGCTGATAAGCAACAAGTTCAGTATATGGTCAAAGTTTTATTGAATCAAAAGCAAGAGATGTTGCTTGATGAATCAGATGCCCTAGCAATAGCCTTGTGTCATGCGAATACCAGTCGATTATCTGCTAAATTGAATTAGATCCTTTAATTCTATGTGATAGGTCTATTCAAATAATCTCATACAAAGTCTAATGTTAATATCTTCTAGGCTCTCTATTGACAAAAAGTTGCAGTGACATAAAAATTGATAATACATCAATAATTATCAAAATTTAAAAGAATTCCTTATGAAAATATATTTAGTACAGCATGCTGTTGCAAAATCAGAAGATGAAGATCCGAATAGACCTTTGACAGAAGCGGGTATTCTCGATGCTGAAAAAATTGGAGCCTTTATTGGTCAGATGGACTTGAATCTGGAGGGTATTTTTTACAGTGAAAAGCTCAGGGCCAAACAAACAGCCCTTATTATGTCAAAATACTTGAAAACAGAGTTTGGCTGTCATGAAACTGATACCTTGTGTGCTAATGATGATATCCAAGTTTGGATAATGAGATGTCTTTGTGCGGATGGTAATCCAATGTTGGTCGGTCATATGCCTCATCTCAATAAAATGCTGTCAAGGTTGGTATCTGGAGATGAAGAAAAGCAGGTTTTAAATTTTCATAATGCGGGTGTTGTGTGCATTGAAGGTGATGAAGAAACTGAAGATTTTAATGTTAAATGGGTTATTTTACCTGAAATGTTAACATGATTTAGTGGAATTAATTTAGTTCAATAAAAAATTGATATTTATCAAGTTAAGGTAATTTAAATATCTTTCCTGTTGAATTATTGGGGATGATGTATTAGTTTTTAAGCTAGAAAAATCAGCAATATCAGTTACTGATTAGGGGTGAGTATGAAATAGTGGGAAGTTATTTTGTAGACATTTCTTAGGACGTAATAAATAATTTTTAAGGGAGAAAATCTTGTTTAAATCATTTTTCAAACGATTTCAAGGTCAGAAAAAAAAGCAAAAAGATGGAACAGATTCCAGAAGATGGTTCTTAAAAGGGACTGCAGTTTTTGGTACAGCCGCCATTGCTGCGATTTCTTTAGCACGGTCGGTAAATTTGAAAAGAGGTCCTGCTGATTTGCAGCAAGCTTATGAAGATGATGTTTTGCCTGGCGATAGAATCCTAAAAGAAAGGGGATTTGAGGAAGTGTCAAAAGAAGAGACTGATGCAATGGTACAAATGTTTGTTAATGATTATGACAAAAAAAGACAAGCATGAGCTTGGCGTAACATAACATCGAATCATTTAATTTTATAACTAGGCGACCCGGGAGATTAATCGTGTCGGAAGATCAAAATAAATTGCAGGAAAGTGTTAAACAGCCTACACGTAGGGATTTTCTACGTCGAACGGGTGAGGTGAGTGTTGCGTCATTTGTTGGAGCTGCTGGATTGTTAGCAAATGCAAAAGATGTGCAAGCAACCACTACATGGGCTGAACATTTTCAAAAGAACTATCGGTTAATGACCGATCAAGAAAAGAAAGAATCTGCTGAACGCCTTGAAGTAAGGTACTCCGAAGAATATGGCAAGAAAGTAACCGTTGATACATCAGATGCAATTGATGGCGTGCTTTTTGGTTATGCCTTAAATATTCAAAAATGTATTGGCTGTCGACGTTGTGTTAAAGCATGTGTCAAAGAAAATAATCAATCAAGAAACAATACTCAAATTGAGTGGATAAGAGTTATACGGATGGAAAAGGGTGAGTTTCTTAAGGAAAATATGCCCAAAGGTTATCCACCAGTAGAGGGTGAAGAATACGGTGTTCAAGTCGGCGGTAATGCCTATAGTCCAGCGGGTGTTGTACTGGAAGGTAAGCATTATTATCAGCCAGAAAAAGTACCAGAAAAAGAAGCTTTTTATTTTCCTATTCAATGTATGCAATGTGAAAAACCACCTTGTGTTAAGGTCTGCCCTGTTAGAACAACTTACCGTGAGCCAGATGGTATTGTGGTTGTTGATTATAACTGGTGTATTGGTTGTCGTATGTGTATTGGTGCATGTCCCTATTGGGCAAGACGTTTCAATTGGGGAGAGCCAAATCTGCCTAAAGAAGAAATGAACCCTGTTACACACTATCTGGGTAATCGACCTCGAATGAAAGGTGTTGTTGAAAAATGTACGTTCTGTATACAAAGAACCAGAAAAGGTCGATATACAGCCTGTATTGAAGTTTGCCCAGTGGGTGCTAGAAAGTTTGGTAATCTGTTGGATCCCGACAGTGAAATAAGAAAAGTATTGGACAGAAAACGAGTATTCAGGTTGAAAGCAGAAGCCAATACTTTTCCCAAGTTTTTCTATTTTGTCGACTAGTAATAGGATATATAAATCATGAAATCATTGTTTAATTTGTGTTTGGATATGCTCAAATATGGCTTTAAAGGCGATGCAAAGTATATGGCATGGCTGGGGTTTTTGAGCTTTTTTGTAATCTTTTGGGTCTATGGTAATTATCAACAATTGGCATATGGCATGGCAGTAACAGGTCTAACTGATCAAGTGAGCTGGGGGATTTATCTGGCTAACTTTATATTTTTGGTTGGTTTTGCAGCGGCAGCTGTGACGGTTGTTTTTCCTGCTTATGTCTACAAGCATGAAGGCATGCATAAAGTTGCTGTTCTCGGAGAAATGATGGCGATTGCTGC
>JABHHM010000105.1 GCA_018671575.1 Methylococcales bacterium
CTCTCTCTCAAATTTAATTAACTTTTTATTTCTTGGTTTTAATATTTACTGGCTTACCTGACTTAATTTGGAGCCCATAACCAGATTTGAACTGGTGACCTCTTCCTTACCAAGGAAGTGCTCTACCGACTGAGCTATATGGGCTTACGAGACTTTAAGATATATTACCGTAATACTATCCCATAATTTGGAGCGGGTGATGGGAATCGAACCCACATCATCAGCTTGGAAGGCTGAGGTTCTACCATTGTACCACACCCGCTTATACTCAGATTAGACTGATAACTATATTTTTAACCTTACTATAAAGACAAATTTAATTTAGAAATGCCAACCATAACTAAACTAACAATTTGCAAATTGATTTGGAGGGGGGAGGATTCGAACCTCCGAAGGCTGAGCCAGCAGATTTACAGTCTGCCCCCTTTGGCCACTCGGGAACCCCTCCAGAATAACGCTTTAAAAATCATAATGACACTAAATCTCACCACAGAGAATTAGTGCAAATATGAGCGGAGTATTTTGATACAGCAACATTGCAGTGTCAACATATATTTTAATGAATTTGACTTTTATTTTAATTTCTTTAAAGAAATAGACACAAATATCATGATACTAAAATAAATATCCATATTATTCATCTAAATTACTTCTTGATTTATTCGGGATAACATCACTTGATTAATATTTTTTTTATGCATAGATACAAATAATTATGGCAACACCCCATTAACAACTACACTTAAATAATAATTAATAAACAATATTTTTTATGATCATTAAGCTAATTTTAGTAAAAAACTAAAGTTTTAAAGATAATGGCCAATACCAAATATAGGCTAAACAGATTTACCTATTTATTTTTTTGAAACTATATTTATTGAGACCATATTTATATCCAAACTGGAGACCACCCATGATTAAAATATATGACATGAGTTCTGGTGAAATCATTAACCAGCCTTCAAAAAATAGAAATAAAAACAATCACAATGAGATTTACAGAGAACAGCAGTTGCAATTAGCAGAAGCATCATACGAACAATCAACTAAAAACAATATAAACGGTGTCATTGCAACCACCAACGCAAGTTTTCTCATCAATAAAATGAACCGATAATCAAGCTATTTTTATCATATAACATAACTAAAATATTCAGAAAATAACCCGCTACAATCATCAAATTCTGATTAAAGCACTCATACCGCAATGACTGATCGGCTATTTATCCATCAGTCATTCCTATACTTTCCCAAGACATAACTCACTCGAAATTAAATTATATAAACATTTAGTCAGAAAAAGTTTTATAATTTCTTTTATAATTTCTCTATAATCTCTTTATATATTAACTTTTTAACTCAAGACTAAAAACTATGGAAGAAATAACTCTCGTACAAATTGACGCTAAAGAAACAACATTTAATGACCGCAATTTAATGAAGGAATTGAGTCAAAAAATCAAAGAAACAGAAATGTTCAAAGATTTTACGGATGATGAAATACATATTCTGACCAATTATGCCAGAGCCTATCAAGTAAACAAAGGAATGCCCATATTACGCGAGGGTGAAGTTGACTGCTACATGTGTCTTGTCACAGAAGGTGAAATCGACATATTCAGAGAATGTGGCAATAATTGTAGATTAAAAATATGCGTTGTAGGCAAAGGACAGACAATTGGTGAAATGTCGATGGTTGATGGCTTACCTAATTCTGCAACCGCTATCGCATCTATCGACACATCAATTGTTTTATTTTCCAAAAGACATTTCGTTACATTAACTTCAGAACATCCTGAAATTGCCTCCATGATTATGTGGAAACTATCTGAATTACTCAGTTTACGATTACGCAAAACCAGCTCTTTATTAGTTGATAGCGCAACCACATCAAAAGGACTTCGAGAAGCAAGAGATGAAGCATTAAAAAAAGCCAAAGACAAATCTGCTTTTTTCGCAGGCATGAGTCATGAACTCAGGACGCCCTTAAATGCAATGATCGGATATGGCGAATTACTAAAAGAAATCAATGAGGAAAATAACACAGAAGTCGAAACAGCTGGTGATAATGTAAAAGCTGTTGACAGTATGCTAAAAGCATCCAAACATCTATTAGAAATGATTAATGACGTTTTAGACTTTTCTAAGGCTGAAGCAGGCAAATTACAAATTTATGTCGAGCCTTTTGATGTTTCAACGTTTATTGATGAAATTCAGGATGTTACCAAAACCTTAATCCATGAAAACAACAATCAACTCAATGTAGAAATAAGCCCTGATATTGGAGACATCACTCTCGACAAATCAAAACTCAGGCAAATTTTATTTAATTTAATCAGTAATGCCAGTAAATTCACCAACCATGGAACAATCACAATCAAAGTTTCATCCACAAAAATTGAATCAGAAAACAATATTTATTTTATGATTTCTGACACAGGTATTGGCATTGATAAAAATCATCTTTCTCAATTATTCAACCCTTATGTTCAAGCCAATGCCTCGATTTCAAGTCAATATGGAGGCACAGGGCTGGGTCTGGCTATTTGCCAAGAGTTATCACAAGTCATGGGTGGCAAAATTGATGTTGAAAGTCAATTACATAAAGGCACCACTTTTCATCTTTATTTTCCACTCAGCCAATAAATATTTTAACAATTCTCAATCATTATGAAACAATATTTAGATTTAATGCGCCATGTCAGAGAAAATGGTTGCAAAAAAGAAGATAGAACAGGAACTGGAACACTCAGTATTTTTGGCTATCAGATGAGATTTAACTTAGCCGATGGCTTTCCATTGGTTACAACCAAAAAAGTACATTTAAAATCTATTATTCATGAATTATTGTGGTTTCTTCAGGGAGACACCAATATTCAATATCTCAAAAATAATGGAGTTAGAATATGGGATGAATGGGCTGACAAAGACGGAAATCTGGGGCCTGTATATGGATATCAGTGGCGCTCATGGGCAACACCGAGTGGGGAACATGTTGACCAGATAAGCAAGCTACTCAATCAAATACAAAATAATCCAGACTCTCGACGCTTGATTGTTAGCGCATGGAATGTTGCCGATGTGGATAATATGGCATTACCTCCTTGCCATACAATGTTTCAATTTTATGTTGCTGACGGCAAACTTTCCTGCCAATTATACCAACGTAGCGCTGATATTTTTCTCGGAGTCCCATTTAATATTGCTTCCTATGCCTTACTAACAATGATGATAGCTAAAGTATGCCATCTTGAACTGGGTGACTTTATTCATACATTGGGAGATGCTCATCTTTACTCAAATCATCTCGAACAAGTTGATTTACAATTATCCCGTCAAATGTACCATTCACCAACAATGAACATTACGGGCAATGCCACTTCAATTTTTGATTTTAAATTTGAAGATTTTATTTTAGAAGACTACCAATTTCACCCCCCTATCAAAGCAAAGGTTGCGATCTAAATATGATTTCATTGATTGTTGCAAAATCTAGTAATCACGTTATCGGACTCAATAATCAACTTCCCTGGCATTTATCTGCTGACCTTCAATATTTCAAAAAAGTCACCATGGGAAAACCCATCGTGATGGGACGAAAAACACATGAGTCCATTGGGAAACCACTGCCTAAAAGAGAAAATATTGTTTTAACCAGTCAAGCAAATTATCATTCTCCTCATTGCACCATCATTCACTCAATTGATGACATTGTTAAACGAGCAAAAACACAAGACATGATGGTTATTGGTGGTGCTAAATTATATCAATCAATGATTCCCCACACGTCTAAAATATATCTCACTATTATCCATCATGAATTTGAAGGAGACTGTTTTTTCCCTGAATTGAGTGAAACGGAATGGCAAGAAGAGGACAGAGAAAATCACTTTGCAGATGAAAAAAACCCGTACGACTACAGCTTTATAAGATTAATTAGAAATTCTGACTAAAGAAAGATGGGAAAAACTTAGGCAATCATTTTCCCATAAACAAATAAGGATCCACTTTTTGATTGCAGTCCAAACTATAACATTGGTTTGATGAATCAATTTTCTGTGCTGTTAATTTACCACCCCACAAACATCCCGTATCTATAGCCAACAAATTGGGTTCGTTTAAATAACCTAGGGCAGACCAATGACCAAATATAATTCTAACATCAGTCATTTTACGACCAGGAACTTGAAACCAAGGCATTCCTTTTTGTTGTGTACCAGGCTTATTTTTTTCGTTCAACATCAGTTTACCCTCCTCCGTACAAAATCTTAATCGGGTAAAACAATTTGTAATAAATCGCAAACGATCCATTCCTGTCAACTTTGGAGACCAGATATCTGGCTTATTACCATACATTTCCTTAAAATAACTGGCATAATCAGGGTTTCTCAATGCACTTTCCAACTCTTTTGCACAACTAATTGTGGTTTTCACATCCCATTGAGGAGGAAGTCCTGCATGAATCAGCAAGTTATTGGTTGTTTTGTCATAATGACAAACAGGTCTATGACGTAGCCAACTGATTAATTCATCACAATCAGGAGCTTTTAATATTGCATCAAGAGTGCTTTTTTTACTGTGCTTGAAATTACCATTGGCTATCGCTAACAAATGAAGATCATGATTACCCAATACAGTAATAACAGACTCATCACCTAAACCTTTGATAAAACGTAATACTTCAAGTGATTTTGGCCCTCTATTAACTAAATCACCGACCAACCATAACTGATCCTGCTTTGAGTCAAACTTGATGAGATCCAGTAACCTCATGAATTCATCATAGCACCCTTGAATATCACCAATAGCGTAGATTGACATAAAATTTCTGTTCCTAATGTAAAGCCATCGGAATTGACAGAGTAAATGGAGTAATAACAGCATCGAATGATTTACCATCTTCAGCGATCATTTGATAAGAACCATGCATGCTACCAAGTGGTGTTTCAATGATGGCTCCACTGGTATATTGATAAGCATCACCAGGATTTAAAAAAGGCTGTTGTCCAACAACACCTTCCCCTTTAACTTCAACTTTTTTACCATTAGCATCAGTAATGACCCAATGACGAGAAATTAATTTAGCCGCTATATCTCCCGAATTTCTAATGGTAATCGTATATGAAAACACATATCTATCTTTTTCTGGCAGAGACTGGGCTTTTAGATAATCGGTTTTCACATTAACATCTATTGAATAAAACATGGGGTACCATAAGAAGTTGAAAAGTTACTATCGTCATTGTGCAAGATATGAAATTTTAAAGCAATAATATTTGTAACTATTCAGACCACTCCTCTTGTGCTCCATTTCTGTGTTATAAATATTATTTGCTATACTTAAAAACACTCACACTCTTTAACCTAAATAAATCAGTTGAATCAAAGCGAGAGCCGAACTGATTTATTTAGGTTTACATACCATCTGTTGATGCATATTTCCCAGGAACGCTCTATGAAATGTATTTTCCAACTTTTATTGATAAACATCCTTTTTTTGCCAACACTTAACGTCTATTCTGCCACACCCGCTAATCAATTAATTGATGCCATTATTTCAGGTGAACATAATGAACTGAGATCACTAATTGCCCAAGGAATTGATATTAACTCAAAAAATCAAGCAGGCCGAACAGCATTGATGGTCGGTACTTTCTATGGAAATAAAGTCATGGTTAAAAGCTTGTTAGCTTCTGGTGCTGATGTAAACTTAAAGGATAACAACAATAGAACGGCGTTAATTGATGCTGCAGCCTTCGGTTTTGACGAAATTGTTCGTTTACTCATTACCATGGGTGCAGATTTGAACGCTAAAACAAAAAGTGGTAAAACAGCCTTAACTGGAGCTATTGCTGGCGATTATCAAGTCATTGTAAAAATGCTGATAGAAAGAAAAGTTGATGTCAATTTAGCCGATAATTTAGGCAATAAACCATTGGATATCGCAAAAAGAATGAAACGGAAAAAAATATCCAAATTACTTAAAAAAGCAGGTGCAGAAGAAAGTGCAGAATAAAGCACTGAGAATAATTTTGGTTATAAGGCAACAGGCAATCAATAAACTACCTAACTTAGGGGAGGGTGCAATACAAAATCGTTCAAAACTCAATTGGGGCATTTGAAACCTGTATTTTTAGCGAAAATTGGTTAAAAAATGCGGAATCTCGTACTAATTTTGCATAATTTGAAGCTAATTTATCATGAATTCTAATTTTGAACGATTTTGTATTGCACCC
>JABHHM010000104.1 GCA_018671575.1 Methylococcales bacterium
AACAAAAAAGACAAACAAAACTTCTGCGCAATATGGGTAGTTTATTTATTGCGCGTTACCTAATCCTGATTAACTTCGCCACTAACCAGCATCAGTGGAAACTTACGACCTTTATACTCTCCGCCATTGAAACTAATTCCAATAATGGCATCATCGCCCTCAACTTGTTTATTACAGGCATAGACACAAGTTTCTGGATGAATATATTGAAAGTAAAAAGGATTTAATAAGTGATGCCCAAAAAATAACTTTTTAAGCTCTATTGCCTCGGGCAATCGCCAATTAGAGATATTGGCCAATTGTTTATTATTGGTCCACTCAACAAACAACAAACTTTCTTCTGATGAATAGCTGTCCCCACATCCTCTTTCTCCCATTTCTGTTTTAACTTCCCAAATTAAACGAGTTTCATTATCTTGAACAGCCGTCCAATTTTGAGCATCATCTTTCAATTGAATTCCTTGCTCATCTATTTTCACAAAACGCTTTCGACTTTGATAGATATCCTGTCTTAACAAAACCAATTCGGTTTGCATATTTTGTAGAACCTGATGCACATCACTGAAAACATCGGCATTTTTAATATCCATTAATGACTGTTTGATTAATTCCAACTCATCAACCGTTTCTTGTTGCTCAGAACGTCTGAATTTTCCATGAAAAAAAGTTTGTAATAGAATTTGTGCAATAACTAAAAATAAACTAATCAACATACCGATGATTGAGGTCACAAATGCCAGCTTTAATCCTTGCAACAAAGCGGGAACACTTTTAGCAATATCATTGGGATCAAACCCCCACAGACCGTTAAAAATCCCAATAAAAGTTCCGATCAACCCCGTACTGATGATAATAGACTTACAATCAATCGCTCGCCCAGTAACAAAGGTATACAAATCAATACTGGCCAGTAACAACATGACAAAAAGAAGGCTGGAAATAATACTGTCGTGAGCAATATATTGCCATAACTCGGCCATTTCAATGGCAGGGTTTAATGAAATAGCGGCCTCTTTTTCAGACATCATTGATTCCACGTTTTTGTAATTCAAGAATTTTATACAATTTTTGCTCTGCTTTGGTCACAATTTTAAATTCAACCCTCTTGGATTTAACAGCATCTTCAACACATCGTTGTTTACAATTTTTTTGCTTAAAAATGGGATGAGAAAATGCCAAACCACTGGCATGCAATTTTTCTCGAAGCCATGCTAGTTTTTTGGTATCTTGCTGGTTTACAAATTGTCTTTCGCGATCATTAATCAATGAATAACAAAACATCAAGGTTTCCAATGCCCGTGATTGAGAAAGCTTCATATTTTGACGGTAACTTTCTGTAATATCTAAACTGGTTTTCCATTCACTGGAAGTATGCCCTTCGATCCTAATGGCTTCAACTTCATTTCGATATTGATAGATAATATTGATGTATTTGGGGAAAAATATTTTTAGACTATTTTGAAATTTTATGGGAAGTTGGCTATTGCCCAGTTCAAATTGAAAATCTGAAGCGATAAAACGAATGGTATTGTTGGGTAATATTTCTGCTCCCCATTGTCGCCTTAAATTTTGATCAAAAGCTAAATGGAGATCATCATTCAACTGTTTTCGGCTTTTTTCCGCTAACTTGGCAATTTCTGCCATTCTTTTACGACTTTGTTCTGCAATAATCCTATTTTTTTCAGCTTCAAGTCGGTTTTTATCCGCAATTAAACGATGATTCTCAGCTTTAAGACGATTTTGTTCGGCATAGCTTGCCTGATTTTTTGCCTCTTCTGCCACCTTAACTAAATCATTCTTACTTTTTTCGGTGTTTTCCATGAACACCACAGCGATGAACAAAAAGACCATCATCAGACCAGACATTAAATCTGCGACACTGATAAATTCATTCTGTTTCAAAGTTCAAATACCCTACAATATTTATTTTTTACCCGTCTCCACAATATCCATTCCATACGCAGAAAATTGTTTGGCTTTTCTAGGAAATTTTGCTTTAACAATGTCACCCACATTCCAACAATAGTTTTTACTGGGTTCTGATGATTCTTCGGGGATGCCATCTTCATCATAATAAATAACACGTATACCATAACTGTATTTATCATGCGTCTTCAAACATTCCGCAATGGCAATGATTGTACTCCCCTTTTCTTTTACCTTAAGAATTCTTTTCCAGGCATTTTTTGGCAACCCAGTAGGATAATTGTTACTGTGTTTTCTTTTAAAAGCACGCAAAGAGGATTGTATTTTCTTTTTAAACTCGACAGGTTCAATTTCGGCAGTGATGGTTCGACAAACTTCTCTTTTTTCAACACTTTCTGTTTTTAAAGTCACTTTGATATTTTTTAAAACACCACCAGACAAACTGGTGATTAAATCATTTTTTAATGAAAAATTCTCCACTGTCGAGGTACTTTCAACAAAGGTACTCGACTGCTCAAGTATTTCTCTTTTTGCCAAAGAAATTGCCAGCTGACGAGCAACCAGCAATGATTCATTGTCAGAATAGTGATAACAGGCATGACCTGTCAGTCTATCTGCTGAAAATACGGTTAAAGGAGCTAAAATGAGTAATGCTATTATTAATATTTTTTTCATATTTATCTCTAAATTATTTATAAACTATCCAATTTTGCTTTAATTATTTTATTCAGCTCTTGAGGATTTCCTTTGCCTTTACTGGCTTTCATTGCCTGACCAACAAAATAACCAAGTAATTTTGTTTGTCCATTTTTATACTGTTCTACTTGCTTGGAATTATTAGCAATAATTTCATCCACCATTTTTTCCAGTGCACCCGTATCAGTAATTTGTTTCAGGCCTTGTTTTTCAATAATTTCATCAGCATTGCCTTCGCCATTCCAAATACTTTCAAATACTTTTTTGGCAATTTTTCCCGAAATGGTCTTGTCTTCAATACGTTTCAATAATTCAGACAATTGATCGGCTGAAATAGGGCTTTGCTTAACATCCAAATTATTCTTATTTAATGCACCTGACAATTCACCAATTAACCAATTGGCAATCAACTTGGCATCATTAACCTGTGTCTTTACTTTCTCATAATAATCCGCCAACTCAATAGATGATGTCAATAAATAAGCATCATATTCTTTCAGTGAAAACTGCTCCATAAAACGCAATTTTTTAGCATTGGGTAACTCAGGCATTTGCTGCTTAATGTCTTCGATATCTTCTGTTTCGATCACCAATGGTAACAAATCAGGATCAGGAAAATAGCGGTAGTCATTTGCCTCTTCTTTACTCCGCATCGACCGAGTTTCATGTTTATCTGCATCATACAAGCGAGTTTCTTGTACAATCTTGCCACCACTTTCAATGATATCTATTTGGCGTTCTATTTCTAAATTAATGGCTTTTTCAATAAATTTAAATGAATTGAGGTTTTTCAATTCTGCACGAGTACCCAGCGCTTCCTGACCTTTGGGTCGGACAGAGACATTGGCATCACACCGAAAAGACCCCTCTTGCATATTACCGTCACTAATACCGATGTATTTAACAATTTGATGAATTTTTTTCATGTAGGCCACAGCTTCTTTTGCAGAACGCATATCAGGCTCAGACACAATTTCTAACAAAGGTGTACCTGCACGATTTAAGTCAATACCAGTCATGCCGTCAAAATCTTCATGCAATGATTTTCCTGCATCTTCTTCTAAATGAGCACGGGTAATATTGATTAATTTCTTCTCACCATCAGTCATTTCTATTTCAATGATACCTTTACCAACCACAGGCAATTCAAATTGACTGATTTGATAACCTTTCGGCAAGTCAGGATAGAAATAATTTTTACGGGCAAAAATTGAACGAGGCGTAATTTCAGCATCAACTGCCAAACCAAATTTAATTGCCATTTTAACCGCTTGCTGATTCAATACTGGCAAAACACCAGGCATTCCCAAATCAATATTACACGCTTGCGTGTTGGGCTCTGCACCAAAGGCAATTGAAGCACCAGAAAATATTTTTGATTTTGTGGCGAGTTGAGTGTGTATTTCCAGTCCGATGACGGATTCCCATTCCATAATAATACCTTCAAAAAATCTATAAATTTGGTGTTTGACGATGAAAATCTGTTACTTGCTGATATTGATGAGCAATATTCAATAGCTTACCTTCTTCAAAATAATTACCAATCAACTGCAACCCCATTGGCATGTCATCAATAAAACCCGCAGGAATCGACAATCCAGGTAAACCCGCCAAATTAACAGCAATGGTATAAATATCAGACAAATACATACTCACAGGATCATCCAGTTTTTCACCAATATTAAAAGCGGTTGTTGGTGTAACAGGCCCCATAATGACATCCACCTTACTGAATGCTTGTTTAAAATCTTCACTGATGAGTCGTCTTAATTTTTGTGCTTTGATATAATAGGCATCGTAATAACCAGCCGACAAAGTATAAGCACCGATCATTATTCTGCGTTTAACTTCTTCACCAAAGCCTTCAGACCGAGAACGTTTATATAAATCGTCAAGATCCTTGGGTTGCTGGCAACGATAACCATATCGAACACCATCAAAGCGAGACAAGTTTGAAGAACATTCAGCTGGAGCAACCACGTAATAAACTGGAATTGATTGATCGGTATGAGGCAAATCAATGTCGATGATTGAAGCACCCATTTTTTTATAAGCATCCAGAGCTTGCTCTATTTTTTCTGCCATTAGAGGGTCTAACCCTGGATCAAAATACTGCTTTGGCAAACCTATTTTAAGGCCTGCAACAGAATCATTCAGTGTGGCACTGTAATCAGGTACTGGCTTATCAATACTGGTTGAATCTCTTTCATCAAAACCTGCCATAACCTGCAATAATTTGGCAGCATCCTCGGCACTGGAAGTAAACGTACCCGCTTGATCAAGACTGGAAGCAAAAGCAATCATACCAAAGCGAGATATTCTACCATAAGTAGGTTTCAAACCAGTGACCCCACACAATGCTGCAGGTTGTCGAATAGATCCCCCTGTATCCGTCCCTGTTGAAACAGGTGCTAATTTTGCTGCCACTGCCGCCGCCGACCCACCTGATGAACCACCAGGTACTTTGTCTAACTGCCATGGGTTTTTAACTGCTCCGTAATAGCTTGTCTCATTAGATGACCCCATGGCAAATTCATCCATATTGGCTTTACCCAACATCACCATGCCTGCACTTTCTAAGTTTTGAGTCACCGTTGAAGAATATGGTGCAATAAAATTATCCAGCATTTTTGAGGCACAAGTTGTTTTAATACCTTTGGTACAAAAAATATCTTTGTGGATAATGGGTATTCCCGTTAAATCACCTGCGTCACCCGACTTGATCAATTCATCTGCTTGTTTTGCCTCTTGCAATGCAGATTCTTCCGTTACCGTAATTAAAGCATTAAGCGTGGGTTGATAGGTGTTGATTCTATCAATAAAATATTGAGTCAACTCAACACTGGAATATTGACCTTGCTTCAGCCCTTCAGATAGTTCTGTTAATGATTTTTTATGCATTAGTTTTCCCTCACTCAATGACCTTAGGCACAAGATACAAACCCGCTTCTGTCGCAGGCGCTATTTCTTGAAAAACTTTACGTTGATTTTTTTCTGTCACTTCATCCGTTCTCAAACGTTGCATTCCATCAAGTGGGTGCGCCATGGGAGCAATTTTATCTGTATCAACCGTTTGCATTTTGTCAACCAATTGGAGAATGTTACCCAGATTTTTCAAATAATCTGCTTGCTTGTCCTGATTAATATTAAGCTTTGCGAGTTGTGCTATTTTTTCAATATCTGATGAGTTTAATGACATTTTTGTTCCTTATATTCCTTTATTGCCAGCAATCATATCACCTAAGAAATTTTTAAAAACTTTTTTCATACAAAAATTTTTACCAGACCATTTACTTAATTTAAACGTCTAGTATGATAGTGAAAAAATTTCTGTCAGATAATTCCAAATTAAAAAATATGCTTAAAAAACTTCGTGGTTTATTTTCAAATGACCTGTCTATTGATTTAGGGACAGCCAATACACTCATCTATGCTCGTGGACAAGGCATCGTTCTTGATGAACCATCCGTCGTTGCCATTCGGCAAGACAGAGGCCCAGGCGGACCAAAATCAATTGCCGCTGTTGGTCGAGAAGCCAAATTAATGCTGGGAAGAACACCCACCAATATTACAGCCATTAGACCCATGCAAGATGGTGTTATCGCAGACTTTACTGTTACTGAAAAAATGTTGCAATACTTTATTCATAAAGTTCATGAAACCAGAATCATCCGACCCAGCCCAAGAGTGCTAGTATGCGTTCCATGTGGCTCAACTCAAGTTGAACGACGTGCCATCAAAGAATCAGCCGCAGGCGCAGGTGCCAGAGAAGTCTACCTAATAGATGAACCCATGGCAGCAGCCATTGGCGCAGGCTTACCTGTTGATGAACCCAAAGGTTCTATGGTACTCGATATTGGCGGTGGCACATCTGAAGTCGCGGTTATTTCTTTAAATGGAATTGTTTATTCTGCATCGGTCAGAGTCGGTGGAGATCGTTTTGATGAAGCCATTATCAGCTATGTTAGACGCAACTATGGCACCATGATTGGTGTTGCTACCGCAGAAAAAATCAAACACGAAATTGGTTCTGCCTACCCAGGCAATGAAGTGATTGAAATTGAAATTAAAGGTCGCAATTTAGCCGAAGGCATCCCCAGAAGCTTTACCTTGAACAGCAATGAAATTCTGGAAGCACTACAAGAACCATTATCCGTTATTGTTGGTGCCGTAAAAACCGCACTAGAGCAAACACCACCAGAATTAGGTGCAGACGTTGCCGACCGAGGCATTGTTTTAACGGGTGGTGGCGCATTACTCAGAGACCTTGACCGTTTAATATCTGAAGAAACAGGACTGCCTGTTATTGTCGCAGACGAACCACTAACTTGTGTTGCAAGAGGTGGTGGTGGAGTTCTTGAAATGGCAGACAAGCATGGCGGCGAATTATTCTCTCTTGAATGAGAGCAAGTAGATGAACATAATTATTTTAACTCCATTTTTTGAGACAGTTTTTTTGTCCTTTAATACTACGACTCTGATAGCCTAGGAGGCTGTCCGAGAACTCAGATTTTCGTCAAATCAAGGAATAAAATTGTCGAAAAAGCACAGTTTACTGGTGTAAATGAGCATTTTGAACCAAATTTTAACGCAGTTCTGGCGGAAAGATGCGTTTTCGGACAGCCTCCTAGGAGGCTGTCCG
>JABHHM010000254.1 GCA_018671575.1 Methylococcales bacterium
AATCACCACGACTGAAATTGGAAATAGTGTCGATGTTCCCAGTGTGCCTAATGCTCTACAAAAAATTGAAAACTATCAGCAACTAAAAGATTGTATGTCTGCTAACAATTTGGGTGATGAAGTAGTGATTCAAACAGCTTATGGTGATTCAGGTAAAACCACTTTTTTTATCTCTAACGAAGCTGATTATCAACAACATGCCGATAAAATTGAAGCCGAAGAGACGGTTAAAATAATGAAGCGAATTCAATGCCTGCAAGTGGCAATGGAAGCCTGTGCGACTAAAAAAGGAACGTATGTTGGACCGATTTTAACTGAAATAATTGGACACCCTGATCTGACACCCTATAAAGGGGGGTGGTGCGGCAATGATGTTAATCCTGGCATGTTTGACGATGATATTCAAAAAATCATGATTGAATACACTGAACGATTCGGTGATGCCTTGTATGAACGTGGTTATCGTGGTTATTTTGAAGTCGATTATTTGATTGATGCTGCCGACAGAAATAATCTTCAGGTTTATTTAGGTGAATTAAATCCTCGTGTCACAGGAATTAGTGCATTAACCAATATGTCATCATTTTGTAATCAGGTAATGCCTTTGTATTTGTTTCATTTGTTGGAATACAGTGACGTTAATTTAACGCTGGATCCTACTGAATTTAACCATCAAGTTAAAACTTTTAATCATTCGGCTTTTGGTCAGTTAATTTTCAAATACCTCAGTGATGAATTAAAAATCATTACCGAAATTCCTAAAACGGGTGTCTACAAAATAGAAAATCAGCAACTTAATTTTATTCGATATGCCGATAATGCAAGAAATTTAGCCGATGATGAAATCTATATTTTGCGAATCATGAAGCAAGATGAATATGTCTATAAAAGTGCAGATATTTTAATTTTATTTGCCAATCAACTGTTACAAGATGAACATAATAAATTAACCCGTGCTGCTGAAACATTGATTGCTACGGTTAATCAAGCCGTTAAATATCGAGAGTTAACAGATGAAGAATTTCAGCTGACGCAACGCTATGGCAAACAAGCCAGTTTAAAAACATCGGCTGATGACCTCAATGAATAATACAAAATATGTTCAATTCATTGAGGAACAGCAACCCAGTGAAAAGTGGTTGTCGTTTTATAAGAGCTCTATTGAAGGCTATAAAAAATGGTTTTTGAAAGAAGGTGAGTTTAATCGCCCTAATTACCAAGCTTGTCATAATGCCATTAAAGAATATATGCCAGAATTTGAAAGTATCTGGATGTCATTGATTGAATTAACGGATGCAGATGATCTGGAATCTAGATTACTCAGTTTTTATTGTCCCGCTCCTTATGTCAGTGGTTGTTCGCAGGCTGTGTGGGCAAAATATAATCCTGTGTTAGTGCGTAATTATGATTATGATTTGGCTTTGTCTGAAATGCGAGTTGTTAAAAGCAAATGGTTTGATACCGAAGTCATTGCATCCACTGATTGTTTGTGGGGTGTTTTAGATGGCATGAATGAGCATGGTTTATCTGTCTCACTGGCATTTGGTGGTGCCAGTGATCGGGGAGAAGGGTTCGGTATTCCAATCATCTTAAGGTATATTTTAGAATTTTGTAAAACCACTTCAGAAGCCGTTGCAGTGTTGCAAAAAGTGCCGACACACATGGCTTACAATGTGACTTTATTTGATGCGAATTACACCGTCAATACGGTTGAAATTAATCCTGGGCAAATGACTCGAGTTTCTCATATTCCATTGGCTGTCAACCATCAAGGTGATTTTGAATTGTCCAACTATGCTATTTTTTCAAAATCTTATGAACGTAAAAAGTTTTTGATTGATAAACTTTATGATCCATTGATCAACATAGAAAATTTCATCGACAGTTTTGAATATGCCCCTTTATTTACTGACAATTATCAAGAAGGATTTGGTACGATTTACACCTCCATTTACAATCCAACATTAAAAGCGACTGAGTTTAGATGGCCTTATGGTGTCAGACGATATAAATCATTTGTCAATTTTGAAGAAGAAGCATTTTGGGTAAACTATTGATCAAGAATTATTATAAAAGGGGTTATTTTTACTCTTGTTTAATGTTTATAGCGATACTTTTTGTTTCTTATGAGTGTTTGGCTGAAAAAACATGGTATATGACTGCGTCTGTCAATGCATTGGTCGGGGAGTATTCAGAGTCTCAATTTAAAAACGGAGTCACTGCTACGGGTTTAACGTTGTCAGCAGATTATCTGGAAAGAATGAGCTTTTTAGTTGCACTCAATGGCAATAATATTGATTTTAAACCTTTTTTTTCTGATTTTGAAAAATCATTGGATCAACGTGTTGAAGCCGACATCAAACAAAGTTCTGTTGCGACAAAATTCACCTATAATTATTTCACCAACAGTTCTGGAAAAATAATGTCTCAAATAGCGTATCACACGGTAAGCAATGATGATCTGACTAAAAATACCCATGATGTCACTGTCATTGCTCCTAGGTTTTCGTATCAAACATATGATGATTCTTTGTTGATGAGTCTGGATGTTTCTCAATCAAGTTATCCTAATGATATCTCAGTGACTCAATTAGTACCCAGTTTGGGAGTGGCTTTTAATTCAGGATTTGACTGGTTAGACTTGAAGCTGGTTGCCGTTAAATTAAGTGATGCAATTACCACGAGCAATAATAATTCATCCGATGTGATTTCTACTGCGACTTATAATGCATTCACTTTGAATTCTTCCAGTCAATATACAGCAAGTGGTTCATTTTCAAAAAATGCATCCACCACAATTTTTGAAAATAAAGAAGCACTTGCATTGGATTTAAAATGGATCCATTGGTTTGGAAATGATTCATTGTTGAATGTCAGCAGTCTGCATGTCGGTTATATGCTGGGTGAAAAAATGTTTGCGGTAGATAATGATGCGATGTCAGTGAGTAACTTAGCTGATTTACAAGTCAGTAATTTTTCAGTGGCATTAACCTGGAAAATTAAGCGTGATTATGAGGTGATGTTACTTTGGGGGCAGTCAGTCTATAAAAATACCAGTTTGATTGTCACCAGTGATGTTGCTGTTAATGATGTTTTTGATAACAATGGCACCGCGACTGATAGTAGTGACGATATTTTTCAAACACGTCGCATTCTTCAAACAGCTGAGCTACAAACTGAAAAACGGGTAGACTTTTATACTCAACAGTTTTTTTATGTAAATTTTACAGTGAAATGGTAATTGATGATTCAGAAACTTGTTTGTTTTATTATTCTTTTTATAAATTTAATGATTTGCCAATCATTATTGGCGGAGTCATTGTGGGATAAATATAATCAAGAAATAGCCAAAAGAAAGCAGCAGGAAATTGCTTCGGTTATAAAAAAACAAATGAAGGTTGTAAGGTCAACCGATGAAGAATATGGTTTGTATAAGACAGCATTGTCTTATTATCTTCAAGGTGATTATAACGAATCAATTGTAACGTATAAAAAGTTGATGGATATAAATCCATTGGCATTAGATGTGAACTTGGCAATTACATTGCCGCTGATGGTACAAAAAAGATGGAGAGAGGTTCGGCGATATGCTGAGCGAGTCATCAGTATCGCTCCTTGGAACTATATTGCTCACATTCGTTTAATGATGGCAGAGGAAGCAATGCGAGACTGGCAAGCATTGATGTCGCATAGCAAGCAGGTGGCAATACGATATCCCAGTCAATCGGGGGTTTTTGTGTACATGGCTCGTGCAGCGATGTGGCAAGGCGATGTTCGCGCTGCGCGGGAGGCCTATTCGCAAGTGTTGGTTAGGATCCCTGCTCATATCGAGGCGAATCGTTATGTGAACAAACATGCTGAAATAAAAGATGAAAAGAATTTTTTAAATTTGAAAATTAACTAGAAAGGTAAAGAAAAAATGGAAATAATTAAAAATACACTGCTATCAGGTGCTTTGATGGTGGCAATGTCTACGAATACTGTGATGGCTGGGGATGACTGGTATGTTTCAACCACGCTTAGTGGGGTACTGGGAAGCTATTCAGATTCTACTTTCAGGAATGACGTGATGTCGGCTAATTTTTTATTAAATGCAGACTATTTGGAAAATGTAAGTTTTGCGGTTGGTTATAATGGTTCTAATGTGGATTTTAAAGATCCGATTGAAGACATTAAACAAACTGCATTTGCGGGTCGGTTTCAGTACCACATCTATAGTGATGCTTTGGGAGGGCGATTAACGACTCAATTGGTTTATCACAGTGTTTCTAATGATGATACAACGAAGTTAACTGATGGTGTTGATGTCATTGCACCTAAATTGGCATTTTTAAATTTTAAAAAAGATCTCTATCTTGATGTGGGATTTTCCAAATCAGATTACCCAAATAACAGTAATTTGACCGTGAAACAATTCGCACCAACATTTGGCTTTGCTTTTAATGACAGTACAGATTGGTTAAATATCAAAGCTTACTTGATTAAATCAAGCGATAAAGACTTGTCGCAAGGTGAGGATTCATTTTCATCGGTTGATGTTAAATGGACTCACTGGTTGGGTTCAAATGCTATTTTAGGCATTGATAATTTTTCTATTGGTGTTTTAGGTGGTAAGCGTATTTTTGCTGTTGATAATGATGCTCTGGCTGTTTATAACCTAGCAGATATTCAAAAAGGTGCTGCTTCATTCGGAGTGACTTGGAAAATTAGGGATGAATATGAAATTACAACTATTTTAGGCTTGTCAAAATTTGAAAACCTAACAAGTAATGTTGTTAATGCTTACACACAACAATACTTATACTTGAGTTTGAAGAAAAATTGGGAATAAAGATTAGGCATAAACAATATTTTTTTAATAATTGATGTTTTTTTTAACCAAGAGTGCATGAAAATATTGCAGTCTTTACTTCATTTTTTTGTGCGTTAGGGTTAAAAAATAGGTCAAAATCAAGTGTTTTAAGGTTTACCCATTAGGGTGTCATGTTCTAATTTTATCGTAAAGGAAAAATCATGTTAACTAGATTAAACGTATCACTATTGTCATTACTATTATTATCATCATTTTCAGTTCACTCTGCCACAAATCTTTGGAAAAAATCCTATCAGTTGGAATACAAAGGTAAATATGCTCAAGCGGCAGCGGTGATTGAAGGTAATACTACTCGTGGTAGGAATAAGGAATATGCTTTATTGCGGTTTGCTTATTTAAATTATATGCAAGGTAAGTACAGTGACTCAATAAGAGCTTATAAGCAAGCCATTAATTTGAATCCCAGAACGATTGATGCAAGATTGGGCATAACATTACCGTTAATGGCTCAGAAAAGATGGCGTCAGGCACGTCGTTATGCTAATCAAGTATTGGCTAATTCTCCTTGGAATTTCACCGCACATGTACGTTTGATGCTGGTTGAGGAAGGTACAAGAAAATGGGCGAAATTATCAAAACATGCTAAAAAAGTGGCTGAAAGATACCCGACTGATTCAACTGCATTGGTTTATTTGGCTCGTGCAGAAGCTTGGCAAGGTAATATCAGTGAAGCAAAAAAAGCTTATAGAAAAGTAATTATTAGAGTACCTGCACACATTGAGGCAAATTATTTCATTACTAAGCATACGTATAAAAAATGATATTGGGTTCATCATTTGAATAAGGGGCGTGTACGCCCCTAAGTAGGCAAACAAGAATATAAGGCAACTCGCAATAAATAAACTACCTATCTTACTGGCTCTTTTGTTCGTCTTTTTTGTTACAAAAATAGTTATGTAGAGTGACTACACGCCTATTTTTGTAACAAAAAAGACAAGCAAAATTTCTGCGCAATATAGGTAGTTTATTTATTG
>JABHHM010000339.1 GCA_018671575.1 Methylococcales bacterium
AAAAGTAGGTGTATACGCAGAAATGGTTTCAAATAGTTCCCCGTCACAATATAAATTGCATATTGAGAATTATTCTCATTTACCCTGGATATGGATGCTGTAATTGAAAGTGTTTAGTGATAATTATGCATACGCTTCTAATATCACTGATATCTATCAAATCTCGCGTAATTACTAAATTTATTTTCAGAATTTTCACAAAACTGAAGATTTTGTATGGCACAGCATCTGGATAATCGAACTCTCTTTTTGTTCTTTCTCTCAAAAGTTGGAAGCGGGCTACTTCAAAGGCCTTAAATTGCAACAAAGCGTTCAATTTTAGATTTTAATAGAAAGAATAGATTTTCCTCTCGAATACTGTAAAATATTTTTGTAACTGACTAATTTAATACTAAAAAAGTATGAGATAGGTGACTATGAACTCACTGACAATTACCAATTGATCTAATATGAAAAAATTCACTTCATCCTCATTACTACTTTTTAGCCTCATTCTTGGCACCCTCATATTGATTTTTATTTGGTGGAACAGCAACCGATTGCCATCAGAAATACATATCGCAGCTGGAAAAAAGGGTGGACAGTATTATCAACTTGCCTCATTACTACAAAAACACTTTACAAAGATCACAGGTCATAAACTGGTTCTCCACGAAACCAATGGCTCAAATGAAAATATTAACCTATTAAAAGCCAAAAAAGTTGACCTAGCCATCGTACAATTAGGCCCACTAGGTATTGAAAACTATGAATTAATTACACCTTTGTATCCTGAACTATTGCAAGTCATAGTAAAAAATAACGGTGGAATTAAATCTATCGTTGAACTAGCAGGTAAGAACATTGCGATTAGTATGCGTGGATCTGGCATGCAAGATAGCGCTATGCACTTATTGGACCATGAAAAACTGACCAAACACGTACGCGTCATTGAGCAATATTTAAACACGATAGAAACAAGTGACAAACTTGATGCAGTAATCGCAACTACTGGCTTACTCAATTCAGATTTAAGCAAATTAATGCAAAGTGGTCGCTACCGTATCCTAGATATACCCAATGCAAAAGGTCTTGCAATGAGACAGCCGTTTTTTGAAACCTACACTATTCCACAAGGACTTTATCGTGGTGGCAAACAACCTGTTCCTGCTAAAGATATTAAAACGCTAGGCACTATGGCCATTCTCGCAGGGCGAAAAACCACACATAGTGAAATCATTGAAGCGATACTGAAAGCTATTTTTGAAACAAATTTAAAGAATCAACTGCCTGTTCTGTTGAACAAACAGCAAGCGTTTACCTGGGCACTATACCCAAAGCACCCAACAGCAAAAGCCTATTTCAATCCATACGAAGGAATTGACCTAGTGGCATCATTTTTGGAGAGCCTGTCAGCAAGTAAAGAGCTGATCTTTGCTTTGTTTGCGTGTCTATACCTAATTTGGAAAACTCGAAATCAACACAATCAAAAGAAACAACTAATAGAACTTTCAAAACAAAAAGAACACCTAGATAGCTACTTAGATAGGACCATAGAGATTGAAAATGAACACATTAATACAGAAGATCCAGAACAACTAAAAGCGGCACTTGAGGAGGTAACACGAATTAAATTAACAGCGTTACAGGAATTCACTAGCGAAGATTTACGCGCAGATCAGGCGTTCCAAATTTTCTTAATGCAGTGTGCCAACCTCAGCATGAAAATTCAGAGTAATATACAGATTCAAAAAAAACGTCAGCAACAAGACAACAAATACTATTATGAGCCTGTAAATAATTCTGTGTAACTGCCGGTTATTAAAGATAATCTCTAAGACGATCTTCAAACTCAATCATAAACCGGTTGAGTGCTTCTTTCCAGTTTCGAATTGGCATTGTCCATTTTTTAGATGCATCTTGAACGGCTAGATAGAGCTTACTCAAAAACAGGTAACTATCTGAATATAATATATAAATCCACCTAAAATATCGATATAATGCATGGGTATAAACCATAACTGTTAAAAAACCGTGCACCTATGATCCGAAAAACGAATTAAAATCAGCCTCAACTCCCAGGTTTTGACAACCCGTTTGATATTCCGTTAGATGACCAAAACCGGTGGATAAAATTAAGCAAACAAATGCCTTGGGACGCTTTGTCAGCAGCTTATAATGATGCGATATCCAAAAATAAAAGTCGGCCATCAAAACCCGCCAGACTGGTTAGCCTGGAACTCATACCATCTAGACCATTAATATCAATAATATTCACAGGATCAACATAAGAATAACTAGTCAGCACTGAAAAATAAGTTAAAATATTGAAATACATGATAAAACTGCCGAAATTGCATGCTCATTTCGACCAAAAAAGGTATCATTACTCTTCAGTTTCCGGTCGAAATGATGAAAAAATGTTAACAAAATCCCAAGAAGCTCACCAAGAGAATATATTCGGCACA
>JABHHM010000359.1 GCA_018671575.1 Methylococcales bacterium
CCTGCATGAATGACTGGAATAATTTTTGTTGTTGTTCTTGAGACAAGCCAATACCTGAATCTTTAACAGAAAAATGTAGTATGACACCATTTTCATCTTCTTCTTTTAAGGTGACCTTTACTGCTATTGCGTCTCCACTTTTACTAAATTTTACTGCATTATTGGCTAAATTAATGAGTATTTGGCTGATTCTTAAAGGGTCACCTACCAGATCTCTTGGAACATCACTGGCAATTTTAATTGTAATTTGAATGCTATTTTCTTCTGCTTTCAATTTAATCAGATTGACCATATTATTGATGACATCTTTTATTTGAAAATTGATTTCTTCCAGTTCTAGTTTGTCAGCTTCAATTTTTGAAAAATCCAGAATATCATTGATAATACCCAGTAAATTTTCTGCAGAGTGATGGGCTTTACTCACATAATTTTCTTGTTTATCAGAAAGGCCTGCTTTCAATGCAAGATGTGTCATTCCTATAATAACATTCATTGGTGTACGAATTTCATGAGACATATTAGCAAGAAACAAACTTTTAGCTTTATTGGCATCTTCCGCATCTTTTTTGGCTTCTTCCAGCTCCAAGGTACGTTTAGTCACCAACTCTTCAAGTCTTTGCTTGTGTTGATTGAGCTCATTTTCAGATGATACCCGCTCCATGATGATGCCAGCCAGTCTTGCTGCTGATTTAAGGTCATTTAACTCTTCCTCATTAGGCAATGCAGCATGATTGTAATACATGCCAAATGCGCCGAGCACCTTACCTAAAGAGTTTTTTATGGGTTCAGACCAACAACAACGCATACCATGAGGAAGAGCAACATGTTTTATTTTCTCCCATTTTGGGTCTGTTTCAATATTTTTGACCAATACACGCTTTCCCGTATAAGTCGAGGTACCACAAGAACCGACGCTGGGACCATTTTCTAAACCATTCACCGCATCACAATAGCTAGAGGGTAAACTTGGTGCTCCACCATGCATCAGCTTATTATCATGCAATTCAAGTAGTGAACAACGCATTCCAGAATGGCGCTCTTCATACATTAATGCGATTGAATCATAGATTTTTGAGGCAGGAAATCCTGTCGCTATCATCTCAAGAATTTCAGCATTTTTAATACTAAAAGATTCTATTTTTTTGCGTTCCGTTATATCTATATGGGTTCCGACCAAACGAATGGGTTTACTATCAGAATTTTTATTCGCTAGAAAAGCACGCGCCAAAACATAAATTTGATGACCATCCTTATGATGCATCCGTACTTCAACTTCAAATGACTTAATACTACCTTCCAAGTAATCTTGAACTTTTTCAAGTACCCAAGCTTTATCATCAGGGTGAACCAGTGATTTCCATGTATCTAACGTAGACTCAAGCTCATTTTCTTGATAACCCAGCATATTTTTCCAGCGAGGAGAATAATAAACCTCGTCTGTTTCCAGATTCCAATCCCACAGGCCATCATTGGCTCCAAACATAGCCAAAGAAAATCGTTCTTCACTGGCATAAAGTTCAGCAGTACGCTTTTGCGTTTGTAACTCCAAATTATCAAGATCAAACTTTAATGAATTTTTAGTTTGTTTTTGTACGGCCAACTCTTCACGGATTTGATGAATTTCTTCGAGCAACTGGTCCTTGGTTTTATCTTTATCATTCATAATTATTTTTTCCAAACTTGAGATAAACGCAATATGGGAGGGGGTTAGGTAACCTTATTGCGAATTGCCTATTTTTGGTTCCTTATTTTGCCGCTTATAAATATTACTATCCTGATGAATACTGGGAGTTTGTGAAAAAGTAGAAGGTGCAGGCTGTCCTAGCAACCAATGACCTTTAAGTTTTTCTGTGAGTTCCACTGAGTTCTCAATTAACTCTTTACCTTCAATCACAATACCAGGAATAACGGTTGCACTTTTTTCAATTTGTTTCACGATTACCTGTACTTGAGTGATCAATTTTACCAGCTTTTTCAATGCAACATTAACCTCTGAAGAAACTTGATTCAAGTTTTTCATCATGGCAGTCACATCTCCCGTTGATGAGGACAGCATATTATCAACATTATTAATTGCATGATTTAATGAAACCAGACTCTGCTCCATATTTTTTGCCAGCTTAGGAAAGTTTTGTGTGGTCATAGAAATATTTTTACTGATTTGCTCAACATTAACCATTGCACTGGATAAAACGAGTTGATCTTGCTTAAGTTTACTGGTAATTGCTTCCACATTCCAAACAATATTCTTTAGACTGGTTGCCATTTTTTCCAGTTCAAATTTTTTAATGATATCGTCAAATTCCAATGGGGGTGTAGTTTTTATAAAGCTGTTATTTTTAATGAATATTTTTGATTTTGGGTTATGAATAAAAGTTAATCCCGTCCCTCCAATCACTGAAGCCAGCCCAATAGAACTTGCAATTTCGAGTTGACTGCCTTGTGTCATGAATTTTCGGTAATGCCCAAACAAAATAAAATTAACATTGACCCGTCCATCATCTAACAAATCAACACCCACTACTTCTCCAATGGTAATTCCAGACATTTTAACCGTTGATTGTTTTGCTATCCCGTAAGATGTTTGTAAGGTGGTAAAATATTGGTAACTTTCAACAAAACCACCACTTTCTTTAATTTTAAAAATAAAACCACCAATTGTAATAATTAAAGCAACACTAATGAATAATCCGACTATTCGGTCGGTGTGCTTAATTTCAATCGACTGCTCATTCATAATCTTACCAATGACCTATCTTTAATTTGATATTGTTGAGTACCAAAACCTATTTGTTCAAGTGTTGTCGTCAACACAATAGCAAAGCCTATTTGAGATTGATATGCCAATATTTTATTGATGATATTTTTTTCAAATGATTCTGACATACCGCCACCTAATTCATCAACCAGCAATAATTTGGGTTTCATTAGAATAGCCCTAACTAAATTAATCAGTCTAATTTCAACATCACTCAGTTCACTGGGTTCTCGCATCAATAAATGCTGAACATTAAAATCTTCAGCAACTTGATGAACAACTTCAACATTGTCTTTATTTTCTAAAGCATGATAATGCAAAGGTAAAATAATATTATCTAAAATATTATAAATACTAATCAGTCCAGCTTGCTCATACACAAAACCAATTTGACTCTTTATTCTATTAATGTCTTTTCTGGATAAAGACATTACGTCATTATTGTTAAAATGTAATGATCCTGATACATATTGAGTATTGCCATATAAAGCTTTTAACAAACTGGTACTTCCATCAGATACCCCAGTTTTAATCACCACCAGATCACTGTCAGAAACAGACAAATTAATATCATTAAAAATGACATTGTTTTGATATTTTATGGATAGATTTTTTACTTTTAGAATCATGGAAATAAGAGGTTAATATTCAATGAACAGGATGCCTTTGATAAATGAAAAGTTATTTCGTGCTCACCCCTTAGGGACGATTCAAAAATAACCACCGCAAGGGGGTGATAAGTTTTCATGTATAAATTTGCGTACAAAAACTTTATTTTTTAATATTTTAAAATAATTCCAACTGTGAAATATTTTTACGTTGTTGAGTCTCTTGTAAAATCAAATCAACTTGATGAAGACTCAATACGCCTTTTTGCTGTAAGATTTCACCGATTCGTGCATCATCTTCATGAGTCTGCTGATCCGCCAAAGCACTGACTAGCTCTTCAACTTCAACAAAATTCATTTCAATGGCTACTTTACCAAAATCAGTGGCTTTAAATGAAATAAGGTCAATATAAACTTGTTGTTCGTTTTTATCCGTCACTGGACGTAGTGTAAAAACAGATAAGCTTTTACGCAAACCCGAGGTTAAAACTTCAAGGCTTTCAACGTCTTCGGCAAGATCGAGGCTTTGACGACAACCCATTTGAATATTATGATTCACTTCATTCAATTCAGTATTGACAGAATGAATACTTTCACATTGTTCCTCACCACCCGTTTTTATTTCTCCAATGAGCTGCTCAACCTGACTCATATCATGCATAATACCTGTTAATTTTTCTGTTGAGATCAAAATTTCTTTAACACCTAACCTCACTTTTTCTTCGGTGATGTTGATCATATTTTGAGTTTCCTGAGTGACTTCTGTACTACGCTCAGATAATTTTTGAACTTCATTGGCAACCGCCATAAAACCTTTATTTTCACTGCTTGAACGTGCCGCTTCGATACGTGCATTTAAAGACAACATATGAGTCTGGTGAGCAATATCATTAATCATCAATGAGGTTTTACGAATATCATCGGTTGATGCGGCAATGTCTTCAATCGTTACAACCATTGTCTGTAACATACCTTCACCTTCCTTTAACTCCTTGATGGATCGACTGGCTATTTCGTAGGCATTAATTGCTTTTTCAGTATTTAATCTGACCATTTCATCGGCTATTTCCATGTGGCTTGTCACCAACTCCATGGCAGATGACTGAATATTTACGTTAGATGCATTATTCTGACTATTTGAACGCAATATGTTAATTAAATCTGAAATTCTAATCACACTGTAAATTGTTTTTTGCATCGCATCATTAATACTGGTAATGGTATCGTTCAATAATTGTTTAATTTGATTGTGCTCCCCATTGAGTTCATCATCAATGCGGAAATCAAATTTACCTTCAATTAAATTCTGTAATGAGGTGGACTGAATGATTAAAGAAGCTTCCAAATCATTCAATAGTTGGTTGATATAATCCTGCATTAATTTTAAATCACCCTTCACATTCGACTCAACACGCTGACTCAATTGGCCTTCTGAAACATCTTTAAGCATTGAATTTATTTGCTGGATAGATTGATCTATCACACTCATTGTTTGGTTAATTTTTAATGTCATTTTTTTAAGGTCATCTTTCTCATGAGGCAAGACTTCAAGCAGATAATTACCATCAATAATATTGGAGACATTGTCACTCACATTGGCAATCGACAATTGGATTTGAGACATCAAGCTATTCAAATTTTTACTAATGGCGGTAAATTCTTCAATTTCATTTTTTTCAATTAATTTAATGCTGGGCTCAAATTGACCTGTTGTCGATATATGCTCCAGTGATGATTTCAAATGAGCCAAGGGTTCAACAAATAATTTAAATTGGATATAAATACTTCCAGCCATCAAAAAGGCTAAAAAACAGGTGCTGATAAACCAAATCACCGCACTACTTGAAATCATGGCAATAATTAATGAAGTAATTGCCATAAAAGTCATATTGATACCAATAACCAAGATTGGTAAATTGACTTTAATCGGTAATTTATTTATATCTATTTTATTGAGATCAAACATTTCAATGCCTAATGATGGAAAATCGACACCTGAATTCGCAACTTAAAATCAAACTAAAAGATTCTAAATCAGTGTGTTAGGGTATTTTAGCCGATTTTAAATTTCGAGTTCAGACTCTATTCAATAATTTATCCTGCAAGGGATAAATTTTGTTTGTGCAGACGAGTGGCTCAACTTAGGGACGATTCAAAATTAACTTTTACATTTACTCGACCTTTTGCCCACAGGCTTCGTTACTCAAATAGTTGCATAGTGCGACTATGCGCCTATTTTTGTGCCTTGCCTGTGAACAAAATTTCTTCGTAAATTTTAAAGGTTATTTTTGAATCGTCCCTTAGAACGAGCACGAAATAACTTCCTGTTCTTAATTCCATCTTCACTTCACTTTCAAATGATCTTCAATCATAAAAGCTCAG
>JABHHM010000357.1 GCA_018671575.1 Methylococcales bacterium
ACTGGTTAAAAAATATAAAAAACAAGACGATAAAAAAAATAGTAAATAAATCAGCCTACTGGTCGATAACAACACCTCATTCCTATAATTTTAAAGCATGCCAATGAAAATATTTGGTCTCAGACGATCTGCCCTGATAGAAATGGTGATATTTTTTACTGCACTGTTTCTACTGGATATTTTTATCTTTCAAAATGACCGTTTTTTTACCATTAATCCACATCCTTATTGGGTCATTGTCTTATTAATGAGTATCCAATATGGCACCTCAGAAGGTTTAATGGTTGCCATTGTATCCAGTTTATTTTTATTGGTGGGCAATTTCCCCGAACAAAATATCAACCAAGACATTCATACCTATTATTTCAGCTTAAGCATTCGTCCCATATTGTGGTTGACCAGTGCGGTTATTATTGGTGAATTGAGTAATCGTCACATCACTAAAATCATCAAAATGGAAGAAGAATTGGAAGTCGCAGATAATCGTGAACAAGTGCTTTCCAGTTCTTACCAGCAATTAAATCAATTAAAAGAAGGTTTGGAAATACGTGTTGCAGGCCAATTAAAAACTGTTATTTCAACTTATCAGGCAGCGCGTGCCATTGAAAAACTAGACCCTGCGTTGGTGTTATTTGGTGTCAGTGAAATGGTTGGTGCAATGATGGGACCTAAGAAATTTTCTCTATTTACCTTAAGTGCTAATGGACTTCAAGCGGGTATACAAAAAGGCTGGGAAACCAATGAACCTTTAGGTAGAATTTTTAGCACCAACTCTGTCATTTATACCGAAATTGTTGCTCACAAACGCATTCTTTGTATCAGTAATAGTGAAGATGAAGACATTCTCGATGGTGAAGGCATCATTGCAGGCCCCATTCTCAGTGAAGACAAGGAACAAGTGCTGGGAATGCTAAAAATTGAAAAAATGGGGTTTATGGAGTTGAGCCTGAATACCGTTGAAAACTTCAAAGTGTTGTGTCAATGGATCGGAGCTGTTTATACCAATGCTCAACGTTTTCAACGTGCTGAATCTAATAATATGGTTGCGATGGATGGCAACTTATTGTCTCATGCCTATTTTACTCGACAAACCAATTTTTTAATTAAATTGGCTCAACGCAGTAAATTTGATGTTTCTATGGTGGTCATTACACTGGACAATCATCGTGATTTATCGACCAGATTAAAAAGTGAATTCACCGATACTTTAAGTGAAACCATCCATTCTTCATTAAGAGACACAGATTTGGCTTTTGATCATAAAGACAAACAATGGGAGTTTGCTGTGGTATTGCCTTTTACTGGATTAGAAGGGGCTAATATTGTGGCATCAAATCTAAAACAAGCCTTAGATCATCATTCTCCAAACAATCTACAATCTGCTAAATATTCAACCAAAACACAATTTTTGCATAATAATCATGGAAAAAGTTGAAGCTCGTCCAAATTTACCGCTTTGTTACTTACCCATCGTCATTATTGCGATACCTTCCATGGTGCTGGATTTTCTGCTGATTGGTGCCTTTGTTAAAGGTTCGGTTAATACCTTTGAATTTGTTGTGGTACATAGCATGATTTGTAGTTTGTTGCTGGTCATGGCTTATGCCTGCAGTAAAACCAAAAAAGATACCCGATTACCTTATTTAAATGTGGTGGCAGGCTATATTCTAGGGCCATTAGGAACCTTTGGTTGCCTATGGGTTTGGTTGGTTGAAATCTATTATCGTCGTAAAGCAACCAGTTTTGAAGACTGGTACGCCTCTCTATTTCCTGAAGAAGAAGAAGAATTTAAAGATCAATTAATTGAAAAGCTAGAGAATATGAAAAAATCTCATGGCAATACTGGATTGACTCCTTTTATGGATATTTTTGCTTTCGGCTCCATTGAACAAAAACAAATGGCCATCGCACTAATGGCTAAAAACTATCACCCGATTTTTGCCAGCTCATTAAAACATGCCACCAGAGATCGTAATAATGCCGTCAGAGTACAAGCGGCGTCTGCCATTGCTCAAATTGACAATAATATGATCAGTCAGATTTTAAAACTAGAAAAACAACTGAAAACAGAACCTGACAATGATGAAGTTGTTTTACAGATAGGACAACTCTATGATGACTATGCCTTTACAGGACTCATAGATGACACCCGAAAAAAAGAATATTTAGAAAAATCGTTGGTAGCTTATATCGAATACCATAAAAAAAATCTTGAAAATCAAGGTGTCATCATTTCCATTGGCCGTCTTTATCTTAGAATTAACCAATATGAAAAGGCAAGAGACTGGTTAAAAAAACATTTATACATTGGTTCAGAACAGCCTAAAATAGTTTTTTGGTATATGGAAAGCCTATACTATCTCAATGATTTTAAAGAATTAAGAGAAGCCTCCAATACTTTTAAAGATCATGAGGAATATTTAGAAAAATTCTCTCCTGCCATTGTTGATGTTGTCAAACTCTGGTCTAGCCAAGAAAAAATTTACTTGGATGGGCTTGCATCATGAAGCAAGATCAACCACAAGCTGATGTTTGTATTATTCTTGAAGGCACTTATCCTTATGTTTCTGGCGGAGTTTCTGGCTGGACTCATCAATTGCTTGAAGCCCATAGTGATTTAACATTTCATTTATTACTACTGTTGGCGCCTGATGTTAAAGATGATATCAAACCAAAATATCAAGTGCCTGATAATGTCATCGGCATGACTAAAATTATTCTACAAAAAATTCCAAAAGGCTCAAAACATGTCTTTAAGTTACAGTCTATTCTCCAAGAATTAGAACCCCATTTTCGTCAGATCATTCATCAAGGTGGTCTCAATGACATGATTGAAATCATTGAATTAATCAAACCCCTTAGAAAAAAACTAGGCAGTCACTTATTATTAAACTCTAAAGCCGCTTGGGCGCAATGCATTGAAATCTATAAAAAAGACTATTCAACCAGTCCATTTATTGATTATTTTTGGACCTGGCGTGCACTGTTCGGTGGCTTGTATTCTATTTTATTAGAAAAATTACCTTCGGCGAAAGTTTATCATGCCGTATCAACAGGTTATGCGGGTATCTGTTTAGCCAGAGCACAATATGAAACAGGACGACCCGCTTTATTAACCGAACACGGTATTTATACCAATGAGCGCCGCATTGAAATTGCCATGGCTGATTGGTTATTTGAAGACAAACTATTTTCTGATCTCAGTGTACAAAAAGACGAAGGTGATTTAAAAAATATGTGGCTTAATGCCTTTTTGACTTATTCAAAATGTACTTATGATACCTGTTATCAAATCATTACCTTATATGAAGGCAATCAAGAATTTCAAAAAGAAGATGGGGCGGATCCTGAAAAATTAAGAATCATTCCTAATGGCATCAATGTTGAAGAATATGAACACATCGAACGTGAGCCTTTTTTACCTCCCACCATTGGTTTAATTGGGCGAGTTGTTCCCATTAAAGACATTAAAACTTACATCAGAACTTGTGCACTGACTAAAAAATCAGTGCCTGATTTAATGGCTTATATCTGTGGTCCAACCGAAGAAGATGAAGAATATTATCAAGAATGTGTTGATTTGGTTAATTATCTTGGACTGGAAGAAACCATCATTTTTACTGGTAAAATCAACATTAAAGAGTATTTCACCAAAATGCATTTATCGGTGTTAACCAGTATCAGTGAAGCACAACCCTTAGTCATCTTAGAGGCAGGTGCTGCAGGTATTCCGTCAGTCACAACAGATGTAGGCGCTTGTCGTGAAATGATACTGGGAGGCAGTGCAGAAGAGCCTTTTCTGGGAAAAGCGGGTGATGTTGTTAATTTATCTGATCCAGAAGCCATGTCTAAAGCAGTGGTTAAATTATTAACCGATAAAGAACATTATGATTCCTGTTGTAAAGCCATCCAAAACCGAGTCAGAAAATATTACAATAAAGTTGATTTAGACATTACCTATAAAAAACTGTATAAATCTTGTTGCCAAATGGACGATGATTTTTCATTGTCTAATCACAAGAACCAAAGCATATAGTACAATACTCTTCAAGTAGCGCACCAATACAGTGCAAATACACAATATTAGCCCCTTTTTGAATCATAAATATTATTTTTAATATTTATTTTAGAAATCTTTTGAAATTCTTATTTAAAAGTTATCTAATACGAAGTTGAAAAAGTTGGTAGCAATCAGAATTAATATTGTCAATCATATTGCCATTAAAATTATTTATAATATCCTGCCTTTTTCTATTAATTTTTTTGATCGGTTACCCAAAGTTTCTATTGATCCAATTCAAAACAGTTCGTAACAACAACATAAGGAGTTTTTATGTCCAATCCCGCTTTAGATATGATGAAAGACAAAGACGTTAAATTTATTGACCTTAGGTTTACTGATTCACGAGGTAAAGAACAACACGTTTCTTTACCCATCAGTCAGGTAGATGAAAGTTTTTTTAAAGATGGCAAAATGTTTGACGGTTCTAGTATTGCTGGCTGGAAAGGCATCAACGAATCTGACATGATTTTAATGCCTGAGCCTGAAAGTGCTGTCATGGATCCATTTTCAGATGAATCTACTTTAATTATCCGTTGTGACATTCTTGAACCTAATACCATGCAAGGTTATGAGCGTGATCCAAGATCAGTTGCAAAACGTGCTGAAGCTTACATGCAATCAACAGGTATTGCAGATTCTGCTTTATTTGGTCCTGAGCCAGAATTTTTTGTACTGGATGATGTCAGATGGGGTGTAGATATCAGTGGTGCTTTTTACAAAGTTGATTCAGAAGAAGCCAGTTGGAGTTCAAGTAAAGTTTTTGAAGATGGCAACATGGGTCACAGACCAGGTGTTAAAGGTGGTTACTTTCCAGTGCCTCCTGTTGATTCACTGCACGACTTACGAGCAGCCATGTGTTTAGCCATGGAAGAAATGGGACTGGTTGTTGAGGTTCATCACCATGAAGTTGCAACCGCGGGTCAATGTGAAATTGGAACGGGTTGTAATACTTTGGTTCGTAAGGCAGATGAAGTTCAAATTTTGAAATATGTTGTTCAAAATGTGGCTCACGCTTATGGCAAAACAGCAACTTTTATGCCTAAACCGCTGGTGGGTGATAATGGTAACGGTATGCATGTTCATCAATCTTTATCAAAAGATGGTAACAACTTGTTTGCTGGTGATCTGTATGGTGGATTGTCTCAAGAAGCTCTTTACTACATTGGTGGTATCTTCAAGCACGCTAAAGCATTGAATGCATTAACCAATGCATCCACTAACAGCTATAAGCGTTTAGTTCCAGGTTTTGAAGCACCTGTTATGTTGGCTTATTCTGCTAGAAACCGATCTGCATCTGTACGAATTCCCTATGTATTTTCTCCTAAAGGCAGAAGAGTTGAAGTTCGTTTCCCTGATCCAATGGGCAATCCTTATCTTAGTTTCTCTGCCATGATGATGGCAGGTCTTGATGGAATCATTAATAAGATTGACCCAGGTGAAGCCATGGATAAAGACTTATATGATCTTCCTCCAGAAGAGCAAAAAGAAATTAAGCAAGTGGCCGCTTCATTAGAAGAAGCCATTGATGCATTAGATAAAGATCGTGAGTTCTTAACTGCTGGTGGTGTTTTCACTGATGACATGATTGATGGTTATATTGCATTAAAACAAGAAGAAATTACACAATTAAACATGACAACTCACCCTGTTGAGTTTGATTTGTACTATAGTTTGTAATGACATACTTGAAAAGCTGATACAAATAAGCTTGTTTCAGCATAAAGCCTGTTTAATTCTTAATTAAACAGGCTTTTTTTTGCCTATAATTTGTGATATTAAGTTATAATTAACATTTAAGTATTATCTAAATTAAGGTTATTTGATGAATAAAATCATTTTTGGACTATTAATCCCATCACTATTTTTGCTCAGCCAAACACTCTATGCAGGCATTTATAAGTCTATTGATAAAGATGGCAACGTTACTTATTCTGGTGACTCCATCAATAATAGTAAAGAAATCAAAATAAAAAAGAATTTAACAACCTACAGTCCCTATCAATATAATAAGAACAATAAAACCAAAACATCTAAATCTAAACAGGCAATTTTTAAGAAATATCAACATTTTTCAATATCATCTCCTACCAAAGATCAAACTTTTAATAACACGGGTGGTGTCATCTCTGTTGCTATTAATATTGAGCCTCCCTTAAAGAAAAATCACATTATTCTGGCCAATGTTAATGGGGTTACACGACCCAAAAAATTTAAATCAACTCAATTCAATATTGATGATTTATTCAGGGGATCACATACCATTTCGGTCAAAGTAGTGAATAAAAAAGGTCAATTATTAAACTCATCTGAAACAGTTTCAATCTTTGTAAAGCAGCATTCTATTCTTCATTAATTTCCAAATTTATTAAAAAATTATTAATAAATTAAATTAAGGTATAATAATTGCTTATTTTTCACTGAATTCATCAACTCAATCAAATAATTCATGGAAAAAAGAATTTTAGAAAACCTCAATACCGCCATTTTATTTTTTAATTCAGATCTATTATTAACCTACGTTAATCCAGCCGCTGAGATGTTATTTGAACTCAGTTCTAAAAAAATGCTACAAATGACAGCAAAAGACATATTTCACTGCCCTGGTGAAGTTATTGACGTCACTTTGATTAAATCGCTTGAGTCAGGTCAACCATTCATCGAAAGAGAGATGTCTTTACCGTTACCCGATAAACGGATTATCAAAGTTGACTGCTCTGTCACACCTTTAAATGAACCGAATATTGAAACCAATATCCTGGTTGAATTAAGAGCCATTGATCGTCAAATACGAATCAGTCATGAAGAACAACTCATTTCTCAACATCATGCTACCAGAGCATTGATTCGTGGCATGGCGCATGAAATAAAAAATCCACTGGGGGGAATCAGAGGAGCAGCACAATTATTAGAAGAAGAATTAAACAGTGATGACTTAAAAGAATATACCCAAGTCATCACACGAGAAGCAGATCGCCTTAAAACACTGTTAAATAGAATGTTAGGTCCCAACAAACTTCCCAAACAACAAAGCATTAATATTCACCAAGTATTAGAAAGAGTCAGAATGTTAGTCAAGGCTGAAATGCCTAAAAATATTCTATTTCATCGAGACTATGACCCCAGTTTGCCAGATACGCAAGCAGATGAAGATTTACTCATTCAAGCGGTATTGAATATTGTCAGAAATGCGGCTCAAGCCATTGGTCAAAAAGGTAACATTACTTTAAAAACTCGCATACAACGACAATTTACCCTGGCTAACCATAAATATAAACTGATTTCAAAAATTGAAATCATCAATGATGGTCCAAAAATCCCAGACTACATTCTAAAAAATATATTTTATCCAATGATCAGTGGCCGTGCTGAAGGAACAGGTCTGGGGTTGTCCATTTCACAATCTATTATCAATCAACATGATGGTTTAATAGAATGTTTGAGTGAAGACAATAAAACAACATTTATTATTTTACTACCTTTAAAGGAAAATCATGATTAATCAACACAAAGTCTGGATTATTGATGATGATCGTTCAATCCGATGGGTTCTTGAAAAGGCCTTACACAAGGCAGGATTTAATGTCATCAGTTTTTCAGATGCCAACAATGTCATTGAATCATTGAATAGCCTAGATAAACCTGATTCAATTATCACAGATATCAGAATGCCAGGCGTTGATGGTCTCGAATTACTCAATAAAATAAAACAAAATTACCCTGACATTCCAGTCGTCATCATGACAGCCCATTCAGATTTAGACAGTGCCGTTTCTGCATTTCACGGTGGTGCTTTTGAATATTTACCCAAACCTTTTGATTTGAATGATGCCATTGATATTGTCAAACGTGCCTGTGAATATAGCCAAAGACAGCAAAATGACAACAAAGAAACTCAGGTTGTAACTAAACTGCCAGAAATCATCGGCGAAGCCCCTGCCATGCAGGAAGTTTTTCGAGCCATCGGACGTTTGGCAAGATCTCACATTACAGTCCTTATTAACGGTGACTCAGGCACGGGCAAAGAGCTTGTAGCTAAAGCTTTATATAATCACAGTCCTAGAAGTAAAAACCCCTTTATAGCCCTTAATATGGCAGCGATCCCAAAAGACCTGTTAGAATCTGAATTATTTGGTTATGAAAAAGGGGCTTTTACGGGGGCTCAAAATAAACGATCAGGTTATTTTGAAAAAGCCAATCATGGTACTTTATTTTTAGATGAAATAGGTGACATGCCGATTGAATTACAAACCAGATTATTAAGGGTTCTTTCTTATGGCGAATTTTATAACGTCGGCGGACACACTCCCGTTAAAGTTGATGTCAGAATTATTGCCGCCACTCATCAAAATTTAGAGGATTTGGTCAAAGCAGGAAAATTCAGAGAAGATTTATATCACCGCTTAAATGTCATTAAAATTCAAATACCAAGATTAAAAAATAGGAAACAAGACATTCCAATCTTAATGAAACATTTTTTGAAAAATATTGCTGAAGAATTGGCAGTAGAAAGCAAAATACTGTTACCTGAAACTGAAAAATATTTATCTCAACTGGATTGGCCAGGCAATGTTCGACAATTAGAAAATACTTGTCGATGGATCACTGTCATGGCATCTGGTCAATCAGTTCATATTGAAGATTTACCCACAGAATTATCTGAACAACAATCTCACTCAGTTGACAATGAATTCAATCATTCAACTCAACAAAGTATCACAAATTTTGAAAATGCCAATTGGGAAGAATTATTAAAACAATGTGTAACCGATCAATTGAATAAAGGCGAAAGCAATATTTTATCCACACTGGAACCAAAATTTGAAACCATCATGATTGAATCTGCACTCAATTTTACAGGCGGGAAAAAACAAGAATCCGCAAAATTATTGGGCTGGGGTCGAAATACATTGACCAGAAAGATTAAAGAGTTGGGATTGAATTATTGAATCATAATACTTTCACTGGGTATTCAACCGATTGATTTGTTTCCCCATCTTTTTAAAAAAGTCCATGTTATTCGGCTGATAAAATGGTTTAACAATATCTCCTATCATAATATCATCCTCAGAATGACCCATTCTAATCCAAGTTCGTTTTGAATTGCTTAAATCTGTCACAATACCTTCTGCAACTTTTTCTTCAATTTGTTCATCCATTTGAGTTAATGGATTATTGACCTTTTTTATATGGTAAATAAGCACCTTATCACCCGCATTAACCCTATTTTGTTTTAAAGTCGTTTCAACAATGATACTGCCATTTTTCTGTTTAGCACTCATAACATAACCTTTAATGGCGAAATAATTGAATAATTTGGATCGAATTGCCCAAATACCATCCAAAGTTGCATTGACCAATAAATGATTTTTATTTGATAACTTGTCACAATCTTCTTTATTTTTAACGTCTTCCCCAGCTTGTTGATTGTCTTCAAAATGAATAGTTTTAAGCACTTTCATTGATGGCATTTGATAAATTTTTAATGCCCCGCTGACAAAAGCAGTCATCATGCAACGAGGTGAATAATAATGTTGACTGACATCAAATCCTGATCGCTTACTGTAAAACCCTGCTTGAAATTTACGATTGAAACTGGCATGAGTTATTTTGCCAAACAAAAAATAACGGGCAAACAGTTCGCCTTGCCAACCATTGATTTGTCGGTCTTCTGCAATTAATACTTCATGTAATAATTTGCCTGATTTTTCCCGACTGACAATATTCACATTACCTGTTTGTTCAATTAGATTTTCAAGCGCATTCGACAAAACAATCGCTAAATTAGTTTGTTCCGCCATTTTTATTTTGCCGTTATCGACAGCAACCGCAATATCATAACTTGCCTCACTGAGATCATCCAATGTTGGCATAAATTGTGTTTTTTGTAGTCTGATGGATTGATATTGATCAAATTGTTGAACTTCAGTGATTGACGAA
>JABHHM010000361.1 GCA_018671575.1 Methylococcales bacterium
ACTGGTGTAAATGAGCATTTTGAGCCGAATTTTAACGCAGTTCTGGCGGAAAGATGCGTTTTCGGACAGCCTCCTAGCTTCCCTCACCTACACTCATTAAGACTACTGGTTTTAGGTGGCGAAACCATTGAACTATCACGTTTACAAAACTGGCTTGAAACAAGCAATTCTTCCACTCAATTAATCAACAGTTATGGTCCAACAGAATGTACCGACATCACAACTTTTTTCAAAATTGATGACTGGAAATATTGGCTCAATAAAAACATTCCCATCGGCAAACCCATCCCCAATGTTCAAGTATGGGTATTAGACCCACAGCTAAACCCTGTACCCATTGGTGTCACGGGTGAACTGTGTATTTCAGGAAAAAGTGTCGGCTCAGGTTATTGGAAAAACAAGGAGCTCAGTCAGCAAAAATTCATTCATGCCGATATTTGTTCACCACAGAGTCTGTATAAAACAGGTGATTTGGTTCGCTTTATTGATGATGGCAACATTGAATATCTTGGACGTATGGATAATCAAGTCAAACTTCGGGGTTATCGAATTGAATTGGCTGAGATTGAATCCTGTTTGACACAACTCAATGAAATTGAAGACGCGATTGTCATGGTAAATCAGCAACAAATACAAGCCTGGTTACTGACTCAACAAGAGAATATGAAGACAGCGGATCTGAATCATCAATTATCGTTGGTTTTGCCTGAATTCATGCTACCCTCTGCCTATAAAACAGTAACACAATGGCCGTTAACCGCTCATGGAAAAATAAACCGTCAGGCATTGCCCAAAATCAGTCAGGACGATACTAAAAAACCATCCGTTTTAACAACACCCACCGAAAAAACACTGGCTAAAATCTGGCAGACATTACTCAAGTTGTCATCGCAACCAGCCAAAGAAGATCATTTTTTCCATTGTGGTGGACATTCATTGTTGGCAGGTCAGGTCATCTCAGCCATTCGCACTGAGTTTTCAATCGAGCTACCACTCAAAACCATTTTTGAGTCTCCCACACTGCAACAACTGGCGGCTGAAATTGATGTCATTGTATTAAAACCCAATGAACAAGGCAGTATCAAATTAACACCATTTGATCGCCAACAAATGCCCATTGTAATGTCTTATGCACAGGAAAGATTGTGGTTTTTAGATCAGTTAATGCCTGGCAGTGCTATTTATAACATCAGCAATGCCATTCACATCAACGGCATTTTAAATGTAGACCAGCTACAACATTGTTTTGCTCAATTAATTCAACGACATGAAATTTTACGCTATCAATTCAATGAGGATAACATTGTTGTCTCAGAGCATTTGGACATTACCATTGAACAAGTCGATTTAACCAGCCTACCCGAACCTGACCAAAGTATTGTGAAGAACCAATTGATTCAAGCAGAATCACAAAAACCGTTTAATCTAAACAAAGACTGTTTGACTCGATTAACACTGATAAAATTGCATGACAATGAGTTTGTTTTATTAATGACCTTACACCACATCATCAGTGATGGTTGGTCAATCAATGTTATTTTACAAGAACTGAGTCAATTTTATGCCAATAACACCCCTGTTGTAGCAAACTTACCCATCCAATATGCTGATTATGCACATTGGCAACGGCAAAATTTAACACAAGACCGCCTCACTCAGAAATTACAATTTTGGCAACAACAACTGGATGGAATTCCAACATTACTAAATCTCCCGTTAGATTTTCCACGTCCCAGTAGTCAAACATTCAATGGCAAACATCATTATTTTACCTTGGATAAAAAAACAACGTCAGACTTACACAAAATATTACATCAAACCGACACCACGTTATACATGACGCTACTGTCTACTTTTGCCATTTTATTATGCAAACTCAGTCAGCAAAAAGATATTTGCATTGGCAGTCCTGTGGCGGGAAGAGATCGCACAGAACTGGAAAATTTAATAGGCCTGTTTGTCAATGTCGTGATCATGCGAATAGATTGCCAGACCAATCCATCACTACGCAGTTTGTTACAACGGGTTAAAACCATGACTCTCAATGGTTTTTCTCATCAGGACTTACCTTTTGAATATTTAGTCGAAGCCATCGCTCCCGATAGAAATTTATCCTATCCACCGATTGCACAAGTGGGCTTCGCATTACAAAACATTCCCAACGAGGCTTTTACATTAGCGGGACTTGAATGGCAAGCATTGCCGATAGAATCAGAAACTGCTAAATATGACTTAATGCTGGTGGCGGTGGAGCAAAACAATGTCATCGAATGTGGTTTTGAATACAACACGACATTGTTTAAATCATCCACCATCGAAAAAATGGGCACTGCATTTCAGGAAATCATTCGGTTAATGTTACTGGATATTGAAATACCGATAGATTCCATCGACATTATCCATTCAAATGAACTATTTCAAACACTCAACCTCAGTGCCAGGAGTTATGAACAAATTACCCCGCTGACGACCTCTCAGCGAGATATTTTTTTAGATGCCATCAGCCAACCCGATTCAATTTACAACAGCACTGGCTACAGCCTAACCATTGATTTTAAAGTTGATCCCGACTGTTGGCAACAAGCCATCAATCAGTTACATCAACTACAACCTGCACTGAGAGTTAATTTTAAAGCCTGTCAACAAGCAGGGGCAGACATTGCTTATCAATGTGTCGAACGAAAACAAAACATTCTACTGGAATGGCAAGACCACAGTGACAAAAACTATTCAGCGGATGAACTAAAACAACTCATCAATGACTTTATTTTCCGCCCTTATGATGTGACGAACAATGAATTAGTTCGTCACTTATTAATACAAACCCAAAACAATCATTGCATTGCTGTCTTGGCAGTTCATCACCTATTACTTGATGGCGTTGGCGGCACTAATTATTTGACACAATTGTGCCAATGTTATGAGGCGATAACTGAAAATAAAACCGCCAAATTACCCCTTGATTTACTATTTAGCAACATTGCATTGAATAATAGAACGGTTGACTTAGAATCCACTCAACAATTTTGGCGACATCAATGTGAGCAAGTGGATGTGCTGGACTTCCCTCCTCCCGAGGTGACAAATGAACAACCATGCCATCAACAACTCATTCTTCATGGACATTCACTGGATCAGTTAAAACACTATTGCAGAAAACAAGGCATTACTCTGGCTATTTATTTCAAAGCCATTTATGGCTATTTGCTTTGGCAATATTGCCAGTCTTATTTTACCGAACAACAACATCGTTTTGCCATCATTGAAATATTGTCTGGACGACAAAGAAAACAACAATCATCCCTCGGCTGCTTATTCCAACAGAGTCCTTTTCTATTTGAAGCAAAATGGTTTGATGGCGACACAAAAATAGCTGACTTTTTCTACCAACTCAAA
>JABHHM010000362.1 GCA_018671575.1 Methylococcales bacterium
AGAAATGGTAAAGGCACCAGTACTTTCTGGTTTTAATGCTTCATGGCAATAACCAATGGTAAACTCTATGTCTTGAGGGTAATGATTTAATCCTCGAATAATAATGACATCTTTTTGTCGTCCAGTGATATAGAGTTCATTATTCAGTAAAAAACCCAAATCACCTGTTCTTAAATACGGACCTTCTCCCGTATCCGCCAACCGAGCTTGGAAAATTTCTTTATTAACTTCATCCCGCCCCCAATAACCTTGAGCCACACTTGGACCTGACACCCAAATTTCACCAATTTCATCAGGTTTACATTGCAAGCAAGTGTGTGGATTGACAATCACAACCTTATGATCCATCCACGGCACACCACAACTGACAAAAGTTTGTCTTGGGCCTTCTGTAAAATCAAATACATCCCGTTGAATCACCACTTGATTGTATTCTAACGAAACAGCATCCAAATTGAGCATTTTAGGAGCGACATTGATCAAACCACCTGTGACTAAAACGGTGGATTCAGCCAAACCATAACTGGGATAAAATGTTTCAGGTCGAAAACCAATGGAACGAAACTTATTCACAAATTTGATCAGCGTATCACCACGAATCGGTTCTGCGCCTAAAATAGCCACTTCCCATCGACTTAAATCCAACCCAGCAAAATCTTTATCTGGAATATTTTCTACACAATATTCGAAAGCAAAATTGGGTGCTGCACTCACTACCGCCTTAAAATCTGAAATGGCCTTAAGCCAGCGAATCGGTTTTTGTAAAAATGCCGTAGGAGACATTAAGATGGCCGTAAAACAACCATACAAAGGCCAAATAACACCACCAATCAACCCCATATCATGAAACAATGGCAACCATGAAACACCATTAACACCTGGAGGAATCGGTTTAGAGGAATAGTTCGCTTCGGTATTTTTCAGTAAATTATTGTGGCTCAGCATGACCCCTTTTGGGTTGCCTGTCGAACCTGAGGTATATTGTAGAAATGCCAGCGTATGCTCATTGATATCAGGACAATTCCATGTTGCAGTTTGCTCATAATCCAAGTCATCAGTGGTTAACCACGGCAAATTTTCAAGCCCAGGAGTTTCTTTGAATAAAGGCTCTGCTAACTCAATAACGCGTGTGGTTGTCATCACCCAATCAGGTTCACAATCATCAATAATTGCTCTTAAACGACCGATTTTTTGATTACGTTTGGGAGGATAAACAGGAACAGCCGTGACACCTGCATACAAACAACCATAAAAACTGGTGATAAAGTCCATTGACGATGGATACAACATCAATACCCGCTTCCCCATCATGTTACGCTGGGTTAACTCTGAGGCAATGATTTGAGCATGCTGATCCAGTTGTTTGTAGGTATAGCAAATCTCACTTCCCTTATCATCTAACAGGTAACGATAAGCAATTTGATCGGGGTATTTTTCAGCGAGACTTCGTAACAAATCAACGAGGGTGTAGATGTCTCCGTGATAATCACTGTACATGAGATGTGTAATACCTTTTGTGTAAATAGAGTTACTCAAAAAGTAGTATAAAAAATGAAATTATTTAATGCTTTTTTATTAATTCATCTTGATATAAAATCAATTAACCCTTATGTTTTATATGCTACTCATATAATTCAAGGGTTAATAACAAGTTACAAACAACTTCCAAAACCAATCTTAATTTTTACCACTATCGCACCAGAAATAAAGCTGAAGTTGATTTAATTATCGATAGTTTTCTGGTGTTATTTTTAACTTTAATTTCAAATATTCACCAAATATGCTAAGCTATAACCATGATTACCCGAACTATTTTGAACGAACTCAGACAATCAGCAAACGACTATCCAGTCGTCACGTTGTTAGGACCACGCCAAGCTGGCAAGACAACATTAGCTCGTTTGGCTTTCGCTGAATACAATTATTGTAACCTGGAAAATCCTGAACTACGAAGTTTGGCTCAAAATGATCCCAATGCGTTGTTTTATAAATTTCCTGGCCATTGTATTTTTGATGAAATACAAAGAGTCCCTGAATTACTATCTTATATTCAAGTCAAGGTTGATGAAAACGAAATAAAAGGTCAATACATTCTAACGGGTAGTCATCAACTGCAATTGCATCAATCTATAGCACAATCTCTGGCAGGAAGAACTGCATTACTCAAACTAATGCCGCTATCAATGCATGAATTATCTGAACATGGCATTTCACAAAATCAGTATGAATTTATGCTAAAAGGATTCTTACCGAGAATATACAAAGATAATCTCAATTCAACTAAAACATACCGAAATTATTA
>JABHHM010000363.1 GCA_018671575.1 Methylococcales bacterium
GTTTGATTAAGGAAACCAATTGAGTCACCAATAAAGAATGGCCGCCCAATTCAAAGAAATTATCATGGGCACTGATTTTATCTTGAGCCAATAAATCTCCCCAAAAACCCGCCAATAATTCTTCCATAAAACCTTGTGGTTTAATATATTCTTGGGTGTTATTCTGTAATTGATCACGAGACACTCGCAATGCTTTTCGGTCTATTTTGCCACTGGGTGTGGTGGGTAATTGTTCCAAAGAAATGAAAACCGATGGCAACATATAGTCTGGCAATTGATCTTTGATACTGTCCAGTAAACTTTGTTTGTCAATTTCGCTGTGATCTTCGGTGCTGTAAAATGCCACCAGATGATCATCTTGATTTTTAACGACAATGTCTTTTATTTCATTGTGTTTGGTCAATAAGGTTTCAATTTCACCCAATTCAACTCGGTAACCTCGTATTTTGACCTGATCGTCCATTCGACCGAGATATTCTATTGCCCCTTTTTCCAGAAAACGGGCATAATCACCTGTGTGATAAATCAATTCATCGTGATCTTCTGAAAAAGAATGATTAACAAAGACTTTATCGGTCAAATCTTGACGATTAAAATAACCAGCCGACAAACACTCTCCAGCCACACACAGTTCACCCATCACACCCACAGGAACGATTTGCTTCATATTGTCAAGAATATAGATTTTACTGTTGCTGATGGGATAACCAATATTAGGTAAATCCGCCCATTCAGCAATGTCATGATTCAGATGATTGGCGGTGATGACATGTGTTTCTGAGGGGCCATACTGATTAATCAACTGACATTGGGGAATTTTGGAAAAAAACAGCCTGATTTCATCGGTAATTTTAAGTTGTTCGCCTGCGGTAATGACTTCCTTTAAACTCACCAGTGTTTGCTGATTCACATCACTCACTTTTGCCAAATGTTGTAACGCAATGAAAGGCATAAATAATCGAGCAATGGATTGTTGCCGAATTAACTCAATGAGGGCATTAAAATCACGTCGAGTCTCACCATCAACAATGACCAAACGGCCACCTTGCGACCAGGTGCTGAATATTTCCTGAAATGACACATCAAAATTACTCGGTGCATATTGCAAGGTACTGTCATCTTGACTGACATGACTCTGTTCTTGTTGCCATGACAACAAATTAACCAAGCTACGATGAGGCATTGAAACACCTTTTGGCCTACCCGTGGAGCCAGAGGTATAAATAATATAAGCCAATTCATTGTTGCTCATCGACAATAACAGTGGTGACTCAGGGCAATTTTCTATGTCTGTTTGACTATTGGCTAAATCTAATATTGTTCCTTGATAATCTTGAATCGATTTCAGTTGTTTTTCTTGACTGATTAGAATTGAAATTTTGGCGTCATCCAGCATGTATTTCAGACGATCTTGTGGGTATTCTGGATCCAATGGAATATAACAAGCCCCTGCTTTTAAAACTGCCAACATCATTGTCACCAGCTCTGTTGAACGGGGCAATAACAAACCCACCTGGTCATTGAGTCCAATATTTTGCTGGTTCAAATAGTGTGCAACCTGATTGGCTTGCTTGTCTAATTGCTGATAACTGGTTTCCACCCCATTAAAATAGATGGCAATATTATCAGGCATTTGATTGGCAGATTGCTCAACCCATTGATGGACCAGTTTGGGTGTGGCATACGTTTTGTGTGTGTCATTCCAACCGATCAATATTTGTTGTTTTTCTTGTTGGCTGACTATTTCAATGTGCTTGAGTCGAATCTCTTGTTGCTCACAGACGGCTTCTAAGATCAATTGATAACTATTGATGAAACGATGAATGGTTGATTCTTTAAAAAGTTGACATTGATATTCAACTTGACCACCAATTTGCTCGTCAGATTCAAACAGAGAAAAGAATAAGTCAAATTTGGCCTGCCCACTGTGGGTTTCAATGGCTTTGGCTTGTAGGTCACTGGCAAAATAAGTCGGTACAGGAGCATTTTGCAAGGCAAACATTACTTGAAACAGTGGATGGTGAGACAATTGTCGTTCGGGTTGAATGGCTTCAACCAATTTCTCAAATGGAATGTCTTGGTGAGCATAACCATCAAGTGCAGTATCTCTGATTTGTTTCAGATATTGAGCAAAGGTAGATTCTGCATGATAATGGGAACGAATCACCAATGTATTGACAAAAAAACCAA
>JABHHM010000366.1 GCA_018671575.1 Methylococcales bacterium
AATGGTCTCAAAATGCTCATTTACACACGTAAACTGCGCTTTTTCGACAATTTTATGCCTTGATTTGACAAAAATCTGCGTTCTCGGACAGCCTCCTAGATGTAGATAAATATCAACAAAAAACTATTTGATTTAAAGATCAAATAAAGCTGACAGAAAAGAATTTACAAAAACATTAATAATGTACCTCATAAAAATTGATTGCGTATTATCCCAAATAAGATGACTCAACCACCGCCCTCCCAACTTTTCCACTCGTTTAATCATTTTAATGAATACTTCATTAACGGACTAAAAAAACACATTGAAAAAGGCAATATCAGTTCATTTATTTTAGCTTATGCCAATGCAACCAATGATCCTGATATTTTTAATGCTTTAAAACCACAATTAGAATACGCTTTTCAACAAATCAATCAAAACATGACAACATTATCAACTCAATGTAATGCCGATGATTTGATTGTTATTAATAACATCACTCAGCTGGGTTTTGATCACATTGATAGCAGAGAAGTAAGAAATCTCAATCCTTGGTTTTTACAATATAATATTTTACGCACATTAAGGCCTGTAAGAAATAGCGGAAAAGCAGTTTCAAACATCCAGCAACCATTTAATCCTGATGGTTTTAATTTTAATTTGGAATTCATGCAAAAAGAATGTTTATGGAGAGGAGAGTTATTAAATCGAGAGGTTAGTTTGCTGTACAACAAATATCCTTTTGTTAACTATCATTGTTTATTGGTGCCAGAACCTAAACAGAATTTAAACCAGTTTCTGGATTTTAAAAACCACCAGTTTATTTACGAAACATGCTGCCAATTAGCGAAAACAATGCCAAATATTGGGCTGGCTTATAATTCATTTGGTGCTTTTGCTTCTGTCAACCATCTACACTTTCATCTTTATTTAGATGAACCAGCGTTTGCTGTGCAAGCCAAAGAATTCACTCATAATGGTGGCTCTAAAAATTATCCCTTAAGCTGTATTCGCTTTACCAATTTTCAAGAGTCATGGAAAACTATCGAATCACTACACCAACAAAACCTGTCATTTAATTTATTATATACCCCTGATGCTATTTATTGCATACCCAGACGCTTTCAAAATAGTTATCAACAACCTGACTGGACAAGTGGTTTCGCCTGGTATGAGTGTTGCGGAAAGTTTACATTTGCTGATTACGAAGATTTTCAATCCATGACTCAAGAACGAATCATTGAAACCATGATGTCATTAAAAATAGAGGCGCTGTGCTGATATTATTGTGCACATCCCTTAAGGACGAGCACGAAACAACCTCTCTTAGGAACGACTACACCGCCAATTTTGCTCAATCAGATCGTTTAAATCTAACATAAACCTAAAACCAAGAAACGGAAGTTATTTCGTGCCCGTTCCTTACTTACAATTTCTATGAACATCATCGGAATATTGGCGATATTTCCTTTTATAATCATTAGACTCTGCATTGCTATACCCCTGCCTCATTGCCTGTTGAATACTTGTTAAAGCACGCCTACTCTCTTCACATTCATGTTGATCATCCTGAGATTTAGCCAGTGACTCTTCTTTCTGTTCTTTATTTTTAGACAATGGTTTTTTATGACGACTTTTTTGATACCTCTCAAGCCGTCTTTTAATACTTGAGTCATATTTATTTCGAAAATTATCTTTCTTAGCAGAAAGTTTTTTAGGATTACCAATAACTAAAACATTTTTATGTAATTCACCATCAATTAAAATATCTTGAAAAGTAGATTCGTCTGAAGCTTTCTTTTTGCCTCGAATTTTTTTTACTTGCTCTGTTTCCTGATTAATCAACACACAACCCGTTTGATTGAATGTCACCTTTCCATTAACGCCAATACATTTATATAAATTACCCGCCTGGAGTTGATTAAAAAAAAACAGCCCAATGATTAAAAAGCTACACTTCAACAGGCGTATCATTTCGATTACCCCATTCGGACCATGCTCCCGCATAACCTTTAACATTAGTGTATCCCAGTGACTTTAATAAGACATAAGTGTGTGATGAACGATGATGTGTTTGACAATAAACAATAACCTCCTGATCTTTTCCAACACCTAAGTCAGTATATTTTTGTTGTACAAGCTGGCGACCTAAAAACCTGAAATTATTGTCTTTATCCATGGTTTCCACCCAGTCAAGATTCACGGCTCGAGGTATATGCCCACCACGATTGGCATATTTTTTTTCACCGATAAATTCTGCATGACTTCGACTGTCTACTAGACAAATTGATTCTTTATTCATATTTTCCAGCAAATAATCAATACTAACCGCTGCCTGCCCCGTATATTCTGCTACATATTCAGTTGCCTCAACCACTACATTAGCTGCTTCAATGCTATGATGTTCATTGCTCCAGGCAATGATTCCACCATTTAATAATGACATTGACGTATGACCCAATTCACTCAAAACCCATAACAACCGACTGGCATTTCCACCACCTTCATTATCATAAGCAATTACATGTTTTTCAGACGTCATTCCGATGGCTGAAAGCGCCTTATTTAACTTATTAATATCTGGCAATAAACCAGGGGCAGGTTTGACGCCTAACACCAGCTCGCTATAGTCCAGACAAACAGCTCCAGCAATATGCCCCGAAACATAATGAGTACGCTTGCATAAATCAATAATCAATACATCGGGATTACCAATGTATTGTTCTAAATCATCGGGTTCAATAATAAAAGGAATTTTCATAATAAAAAAATAAATAATTGATAAGAAGATATGAATAATTAAAAAAGACCATTAAGAAAAATAATTATTACAATATTAGGAATGCTCATTTATTGAGTTGCAGGAAGCTGAGTAAAAGTTGCATCTTTTTTAAATAATTTACCGTTACCTTTTTCAACAAATAATTTGAAAAATCTATGACGAATATAGTAGCCTGGATAGTTCAATGATTCAAAGGATACCTTACTTGAATCTGCCAGACCGTCTTTGAAACAAAACGTTGCATCTTGATGAAATTGTTTATTGTCTTTATATTTATGTAATTTTATTTTAAATAAATGGTGCCTAAGGTAAAACCCAGGAAAATTAATAGACTCAAACGACCGACAAGTTTTTGCAAGACCCTCTACAACTTTAAACGTTGAATTTCTCTTATCTATATCGAAGATGATTTTTGAAATTTTTCCTCTTGCAAAACTATGTTGGATGAAATTACCAGGATAATTATGAGACTCAAACATAAAAACCCCCTGTTTTTTTAATGCTCGATTTTTTGTCAATTCATATTTTGATTTCTCTAACTGACCTTTATTTTGTATTTTTGTACGACTAATGCTTGCTTTTTTTCCAATTGGAATTAATAACTCAGACAAGTATCTTGAATCTATTATCACTTTTGCCGTTGACTTCACCCGACCATGTACAACCTCAATAGCTCTTATTTTAATTTTTATTTTATCACCTGCCCCATACTTTCTATATTTACCCGAAACAACAATATCTGCACCGATCAATTTACCAATTTCAGGAAATTGTTTTTCGTCAAACAAAAATTCAGCAGAATGATTCATTTCCTTACGCAATGCCGTATCAATCAAATCCCTTTCAAGAATATTAAACCCTGCTTCATTAAGATTTGTGATCAGCTCATCCTCAATCTCCTCAGATAATTTCCAACGTTTTCGACTATTTTGTTCAATAAAACCGATAACGGCAATTTTGCTATTTTCAGGTAATTTTTGGGCTAGTTTTTTTACAGCTGCCTGAATCCCTTCATCCAAATCATAAATAATAACAGCCGCCACTGTTTCTTGAATAATCATCATATTCATAAAAATTAAAACCAAAAATAGCTTTGTAATTTGACTATATCTTCTTTTTTCTGCTGTGCTTATCATCATTTTTCCTGCTGTGTAAAAACATTCCTCTTACAAAAACTTAAGAGGATAGTAATTAAATACTTTCATTTTATCAACGTAATTAAAAGAGACCATCATTAGACTTCTGACATTAAAAAAATAACAGACATTTACTCTATTAAAAATAGATTTTCAAGTGTATAACACTTGAATATATAGACTAAATTAATCAACTATACGTCTTCCACCTTAATTTTATTTCTTTAAATTTTTGATTTTTACACTGATTATTACCTAAACTAAAGTGACAGGTGTGGTATGCCAGAAGAATTTTCATCAACTCATTTTGCCCCATCAGATAACGTCTATAAACATCTGCGACTAAGAATCACACTTGGTTTATTAGTTACTGGTCTATTAATTGGCTCAATTTCTGCGACAATACTTTACCGTATCCAGACGGAACATTTGAAAACGGCATTATTGTTTGAAACAGAGCTACAGGTAAGCGTACTTAAAACAGAACTTGAACGACTTAAAAATCTCACGGCTCAAATTACCAGCCGAAGTCGTATTCGACAGGAACTGGAGAAATACCAGCAAGGCAAAATTGATCTTAAATCATTGGTATCATTTTCTTCACCAAAGCTGGCAGATGCCATGCGTACATCTCCCGATATGATTGGAATCAGCAGATTAAGTGTAGAAGGGAAGCTACTTGTACAAATCGGAAAATCGATACCCAGCTCAC
>JABHHM010000444.1 GCA_018671575.1 Methylococcales bacterium
TAAGGCAACTCGCAACAAATAAACTACCCATCTTACTTGCACCCAAAGGGCATAAAACTCTTTTGTCTGTCTTCTTTGCCACAAAAATAGTTATGTAGAACGACTACACGCCTATTTTTATAACAAAAAAGACAAACAAAATTTTTGCGCAATATGGGTAGTTTATTTATTGCGCGTTACCTAACACAACCAATTATAGTAGAGACTTGTTACAAAGTGTTTAAAAAAATGGCTATAGCGATAAAATGAATATTTTATAAGATAGGGCGTTGTTTTTTTAGAAAGTAAAACAGTACCGAGCAAAATGCGGGTACTGTTATTTATGTCTGAAATATGCAAATTTTGCAGTAAATTTACATGTTAAATATTTATATGGTTATTATGTTGGTGTTCAACGTAACATTTGACGAAAGTATTTTCTGTAATAAACAACGGCACTGCTTCCATTGGCGCTGACATCAAAGATTTTCCAACCATTTTCAGAAAGATAAAATCTAAAACCTAATTTTGTTGGATAACTTCCTGGTTTTGCAATCCATAATGATATTTTGACTTCACCACGTCCCATTCGAGGCCTAAAAAAACGAATTTGACGTTTACTATAAACAGTCAGATTTTTTGCCAGTGATTTTAGTAGCATGCTTTTGATTTTGGCAGCCATTTGTGCTTTCGTTTTGTCATTGAGTCGGTTGTATGCACGTCCAGCAGACCATTTTGCCATATAATTGAAGTCAAAATAAGGTGAGATTTCTGTTTCAATAAAATTCATGGTCGCTGTGCGGTCACTTGTTTTGCCAGATTTTTGAAAATCAACAAGTTTGCTAACACCTTCTTTCAGTAAGATATTAGGGCCTTTATTGATTGCATGAGCTTGTAGCATAGTTAAGCAAAGGCATAACCAGGTCATTATTGAGGCAATTTTTTTCATGGTTTCTCCAGTCAAATCATTATGTAGTGATATTTTTTAGCTATAAGGCAATGTGTGTGATCATTTCAACATAAAAAAAAAGTTAAAACTAGATATGGAGAGCAAATAAATTTAATAAGAAACCTGCGATCTATATTGCTTTAGATATTTGACTAAAATAGTTTGTCATGTATTATCCTAATATAATGATACCGTTTCTATGCTTAACGGTTATTTTGTTATTCCTAAAATTTTTTTAAGGTGAAGTTTGTGCGATTGACAACCAAAGGTCGTTATGCGGTAACAGCAATGTTGGATTTAGCCATCCATTATGAAATTGGGCCAATCACATTGTCTGATATTGCCATGAGGCAAGGTATTTCTCTGTCCTATCTTGAACAATTATTTGCGAAGTTAAGAAAAAAAGGCTTGGTGAAAAGTGTGAGAGGGCCTGGTGGTGGTTATGGTTTGAGCTTGCCTGCAAAGGATATTTCTATAACCGATGTGGTGTTGGCAGTGGATGAAAATGTGAGTACCATGAAGTGTGCAGGTAAAGCAAACTGTCAAGATAATCATGCTTGTTTAACACATGATTTATGGGAAGATTTAAGCAAGCAAATTTATAAATTTTTAAGTGATATTAGTCTTCAGGACTTAATGAGTAATCACTGTGTTCAAGAAATTTCCAAAATACAGGATGAGATTTGTAAAGAACAAATTAGACAAGAAATTACGGTAGATTTTAAATAATTTTAACTGTTCAGGTTTTCCTGTTTTTTTTCAGTTCAAGGTAAAAGAGGGATGAGCTGAATAGTTACAAATAATTGTGAGGTAATTATGGCTGTTATATTGACGGATGTCGCATCGACTAGAATAAAAAAATTTATGGTTGAGCAGAAAAATGCAATTGGTTTGCGTTTGGGAATTCGACAATCAGGTTGTTCAGGCTATGCATATATCATAGAATATATTAATGAAACCAATGATGATGATGTGATTTTTGAAGAAAAAGGAGTCAAGGTTGTCATTGCATCAGATAGCTTGTCTTTTTTGGATGGACTTGAGTTGGATTACGGTAAAGAAGGGATTAATGAAAGTTTTATTTTTAATAATCCCAATGCTAAAGCCGTGTGTGGCTGTGGAGAAAGTGTTTCGTTTTGAGTAGCAGTTGCAAACAAAATATATTAGACTTTGATCGAAGCCATCTTGAGACTTTTTTTAAAAATATAGGTGAAAAGAGCTTTCGTGCGTCTCAAATTATGAAGTGGATTTATCATGAATTCCAACTTGAATTTGATCAAATGACAAATTTAAGTAAATCATTGAGAGTTAAACTCCAGCAAATTTCCACGATTATAATGCCTGAAATTACTTATCATGCTGTGTCAAAGGATGGTGTGCATAAGTGGCGATTGAAAATTGGTGAAAATAACCAAATAGAAACCGTTTTTATTCCTGAAGTTAATAGAGGAACATTGTGTATATCTTCACAGGTAGGGTGTGCCTTAAATTGCCCTTTTTGTTCTACTGCTCAGCAGGGGTTTAATCGAAATTTATCAGTTGCTGAAATTATTGGTCAGGTGTGGGTTGCTCAAAATGAATTAAAAAAAGAGTACAAAATTACCAATATTGTGTTAATGGGAATGGGAGAACCGCTGTTAAATTTTGAGAATGTTATACAAGCTACACGGTTAATGACGGATGATTTAGCGTTTGGCTTGTCTAAAAGAAAAGTAACCATTAGCACATCTGGAGTTGTTCCAGCCATAAAAAAATTAAAGTCTTTGACAGATGTTAGTTTGGCGATTTCATTACATGCGCCAAATAATGAATTGCGTGACGAATTGGTTCCAATCAATAAAAAATACCCCATTGAAGCATTAATGCCTGTTTGTCATGAATATGTTTCCGAGTCAACAAAAAGAAAAATAACCATAGAGTATGTAATGATTAAAGGTGTTAATGACCATAAAAAACATGCATCTGAATTAATAAAGGTATTAAAAGGTCTTCCTGCCAAAGTGAATTTAATTCCTTTTAATGAATTTGATACAAGTAATTATCAATGTTCGAGTAGAGTCAGTATTGAATATTTTAAAAATAAACTAACCATGGCGGGTATTGTTACCACTATTAGAAAAACCAGAGGTGATGCCATTGATGCTGCTTGCGGGCAATTGGTTGGAAAAGTAGTCGATAAAACCAAGCGTAATGTTTCTAATTTATCTGGAAAAGATAAATCTTTTCAATCTATAGTGGAAATGCAGGTTTAAAATGAAGTTTTTTGTAAAAATTTATGCTCTGTTATTAACTATTACATTGTTTGGTTGTGTTAATGTGGTTGACGATGATGACAGAAAAGTAGACCCTGTTAAAGTTTCTGAAATTTATGTTCAGAAAAGTATTGAATATATAAAAACTGGAAACTATGCTGTCGCTTTGAAAGATTTAAAGGTTGCGATAGACCAAAATGAAGATAATATTCATGCGCATAATACCATTGCGATGCTTTATGGACGATTGGGTAACTCTAAAAAAGCTGAAAAACATTTTAATGAAGCCATTGATTTAGATGAAAAAAATTCAGATGTCAGGCATAATTATGGAACTTTTTTATGCAGTAATGGTGATTATAAAAAAGCAGAAGAGCAGTTTTTAAAAGCAGTGAGTAATCCCTTTTATAAACAAGCAAAAAGATCTTATGTCAATGCAGGCATTTGTGCAGAAAAATCGTCAGATATTAATAAAGCAGGAATCTATTACTTAAAATCATTGAGAATAGATTCCCGTTTTTCACCAGCTTTGGCTGCAATGTCGGAACTTAGTCTCAGACAAAAAAAATATAAAAAAGCAAAATTTTATTTGGATCGATACCGAAAAAAATCAGCTTTAAATGCTAAAACAGCATGGACGGGATATCAGATTGAAGATGCTTTAGGAAATAGAAATTTAAAATCAAGTTACGAAATACTTTTAAAAGCAAAATTTCCTGATTCATCAGAAACCTTAAAGTTACTGGATTACAATAACAAGAAGTAAGTAGCACCTGAGGACGGTGCTACTTAAGTTTATAGCTTCTAAAAAATTGTGAGTTACCTTAGGGAAAGAGCGTAAACATTCCTTAATCCTAAATATTCAGTGCTTGGGCGTTCGTAGTAGATTCAACTGATTATCTAGGTTAATTACAGGTTGGGTATAAAAGTGAATAATATAGATGAAAACTTAAAAGATACGAATATTGAAAACCCTGGTATTATTTTAAAAAATATTCGTGAATCAAAGTCTTTAAGTATTGAAAAAGTAGCCAATGAGTTGCATTTATCTGATGAAATTATCATTGCTATAGAGCAGGATGATTATGATAAATTATCCGCTCCAGTCTTTGTGCGGGGCTATTTAGTTAACTATGCAAAATTGCTTGAAATTCCTTCAGCACAGTTATTGCATGTTTTTGAAGAAAAATTTGTTACCAAAGAGCCAAAACTGGTTTCTTTTAATTTATCAGAACAGAAAAAAGAAAAAATAACCATAAAATATAAATATGGCATTTTTTTTATTTTACTGGTTGGTTTTTTAATGGCTATTTTTAATTTTGATAGCCCACAAGATGTTTCATCGATCACATTGGTTAATTCAAATGAAAAGGAATTCATTGAGAAAACAACGGCAAGTAACCAAAATAAAGTTGAAAATGATGTATCAATGCCTGAAAAAATAATGCCAGAGACGGATGATGAAATTGTTAATAATGAAATTAAATCTTCTTTGATTGAAAATACAACTAATTCGGATAAGAATACAGTTGTTGTTGCTATAAATGAAAGCAACGATAAAAACTTAAATGTTGTTGGAGATTTTAAAATAGTTCCAGAGGCAAATAATAATAGTGTAAAAAATGTTAAAGAAGTCGTGTTTTTACGAGAACCATTGTCAGAAAATAATCAGCCTATTAATAATCAATCGGTTAAAAATAATCCGTTGTCAAAACCAGAACCAGAAATAACAAAAAAGATTTCTGTGGCTGTTTCAAATAAAACAAAATTTACCTTTAATGCAACGGAAGATGCTTGGGTGAAAGTGTTGAATAATCAGGGCAAAAAAATCATAAATAACTTAGTTAAAGCAGGTACAACAAGAACATTATATGGCGTTGCTCCAATGTATTTTGTGGTTGGTAATAGTGAAGGGATTTCTTTGAGTGTTAATGGTAAAAACTTTAACCATAAAAAATATTCTAAAGGTAATGTTTCTAAATTTACTTTGTCTGAATCTGAAGTAGCGAGTTCAACTTCAGTTGTAGAGCGCTAGGGAATTATTCAAAAAATTCATGATTAAACGAAGACAATCAAAAAAAATAATGGTTGGAAGTTGTGCTGTTGGTGGCGATGCCCCAATTTCAGTACAAAGTATGACCAATACCAATACCTGTGACGTAAAAAAAACAGTGGCACAAGTCCATGCATTAGAAAATGTGGGGGCTGATATTGTTAGAATTTCTGTACCCAATATGGAGGCGGCAGATGCCTTTGGCCAAATCAAACAACAAGTTAAGGTTCCATTAATTGCCGATATACATTTTGACTATAAAATTGCTCTAAAAGTGGCAGAGTTAGGTGTTGATTGTTTAAGAATTAATCCTGGTAATATTGGCAAAAAAGACAGAATTAAATCAGTAGTAGATTGCGCCTCAGATTTGAATATACCCATCAGAATTGGAGTTAATGCAGGTTCTTTGGAAAAAGATTTACAGCAAAAATATAAAGAGCCAACAGCTGACGCTCTAGTTGAGTCAGCATTAAGACATATCGAACTATTAACCCAATTGAATTTTGAAAACTTCAAAGTAAGCTTGAAAGCTTCCGACGTGATGATGACGGTTGCGGCTTATAGAAAATTAGCTTCGCAGATTGAACAACCGCTACATTTGGGTATTACAGAAGCAGGCAGTATAAAACTAGGTAGTATCAAATCAGCCATAGGATTAGGAATATTATTGGCAGAGGGCATTGGTGATACTTTGAGAGTTTCGCTTGCGGCAGATCCCGTGGAAGAAATAAAAGTCGGCTATGATATTCTCAAAAGTTTAAGGATTAGAAGCAAAGGTATTAACTTGATTGCTTGTCCTACTTGTTCTCGACAGAAGTTTGATGTCATTAAGGTTGCTAATTCATTGGATGAACAGCTGGCAGATATTCAAGAGTCAATGGATGTTGCCGTTATTGGTTGCGTTGTGAATGGACCTGGTGAAGCAAAAGAAGCTTTTGTTGGTATCACTGGTGGTGAGCCTAATCTTCTTTACAAAAATGGTAAACCTGATCGAAAAGTTACTGACGACCAAATTGTTGAAGAACTGGAAAAAGAAATTAGAAATAAAATCGCAGGAAGCTAGTCTGAAGATGTCCAAACAAATTAAAGTTATTAAGGGTATGCACGACATACTACCAGAACAGATGCAATATTGGCATTTTCTAGAGTCAACGGTTCGTGAATTGTTGTCTGTTTATTGTTTTAATGAAATCCGTTTTCCTGTGATAGAAAAATCAGAGCTTTTTTGTCGAACCATTGGTGAAGTTACCGATATTGTAGAAAAAGAAATGTACAGCTTTGAAGACCGAGGTGGTGATAAGTTGTCTTTGCGGCCAGAGGGAACGGCAGGATGTGTTAGAGCGGGAATAGAAAACGGGTTGTTATACCATCAAATCCAAAAATTATGGTATATGGGCCCTATGTTTCGTCGTGAACGTCCGCAAAAAGGTCGTTATCGCCAGTTTCACCAAATTGGTGTTGAGGTGTATGGCTTAGAGGGACCAGATATTGATGCAGAGCTCATTGTCATGACTTATCGTTTATGGCAAAAGTTGGGGTTGTCTCAAAATATTGAATTACAAATTAATACGTTGGGAACTCTTGAAGAGCGTAATCAATATAAAGAAAAATTGGTTGAATATTTTAATGCTAACTATGAACAACTGGATGAAGACAGTCAAAGACGCTTGCTGAAAAACCCCATGAGGATTTTGGACAGTAAAAATCAAAATATGAGAAATTTAATCGATAATTCGCCCAAATTATTGGATTATTTGGGCGAAGCATCAACCGAGCATTTTAACGGATTGAAGAAGATTCTGGATCAAATTGGCATTGAGTATCAAATAAATCCTCAATTAGTCAGGGGATTGGATTATTATTCCAATACAGTTTTTGAGTGGGTGACTCATGATTTAGGAACTCAAGGAACTGTTTGTGCTGGTGGTCGATATAATACGTTGGTTCAACAGTTGGGAGGTAAATCGACTCCTGCCGTTGGTTTTGCGATGGGTATGGAACGATTAATTTCATTGATCGAAGACAGTCAGCTTGAAGTACAGGTAGAATTTCCAGATATTTATATGTTATTGGTCGGTGATAATGCCAATCAACAAGGTGCTGTAGTTGCAGATGAAATACGCCAAAAAGGTCATGCTATCAAAGTATTAATGAATTGTGGTGGCGGTAGTTTTAAAAGCCAGTTTAAAAAAGCAGATAAATGTGGTGCGCAATATGCAATTATCATTAGTGATGATGAAATTGCGCAACAGTCAGTGAGTATTAAACCCCTAAGGGGGCAGGGCGACCAATTTTCTGTTGGTCGTGATGAACTCATTATAAAATTAAACGAATTATTCAAAAGGAAGAATTAAGCTGTGGATATTTATGCATCAGAAGAAGAACAAGTCGAAGCATTAAAGAAATGGTGGAAAGAAAATGGAAGATCAATTATTGCGGGAGCCATTATCGGTATTGGTGGCGTGCTAGGTTGGAAAGGTTGGATTGAATATCAAGATCAACGTTCTGTGCAGGCATCTTCGCAGTATGAACAGTTGGTTAAAGCACTCAAGGATGATAAGAAAGATTTGTCAGAAAAAATTGTTAAGCAAATAAAATCTGAATATAAATCGACTCCATACGCCGTGATGAGTGTGTTGCATGTTGCCAAATACCAGGTGGGAAAAGCTGATTTGATAGGTGCGATTGCCAGTTTAAAGTGGGCTTATGAAAATACAAATACAGCAGAAATTAAGCATGTGACTCGTCTGAGATTGGCGACGGCCTATATTGAAAGCAATAAAATTGATGAGGCTTATAAGCTGATTAAAGATGTTAATCAAGGTAGTTTTACTGCATTGTACGAAGATTTGTTGGGGGATATTCATGCGCTTAAAAATGAACCTGCAAAAGCTAGAAATAACTACCAGGCTGCATTATTAATGGGTACTAAAAATCGCCAATTCATTCAAATGAAATTAGATGATTTAGGTTTAGTTTCGGTGGTGGAGAAATAAGCATGCTTCGTTGGTTTTTGCTTCTTAATTGTAGTTTGTTTTTATTGCTTGGATGCTCTTTGAAAGAAGACAGTGCAATGCTATTGAAGCCACTTGCAAAAATTGAAAAACCACTGTCTGTTAATATGCTTTGGAGTCGATATGACAGTAATGGTTTTGGTGATAATAATAATTTAATGAAGCCTGTTGTCACTGGTCAGGAAGTTTTTACCGTTGACCAAGATGGTCGGGTGAGAGTCTACCATAAAAGTAATGGAGACTATTTGTGGAGTTTGTTCTTAAACCAATCAGTTGCCAATGGACTTGCTAAATCTGGCAATTATCTGATTATTGGGACTGTGACAGGCAATGTTGTTGCTGTCGATGTGAAGCGTCATATTATTATCTGGGAGCATAAAGTCTCTAGTGAAATTGTCGAAACACCCATTATTAATAAAAACTTGGTTATTGTTCGGTCTGGTGATGGCAAAGTGGTTGCGTTGGACTTGTTGTCAGGTAAACAAAGTTGGGTTTATGCTCAACGAATGCCTGTGCTTTCTCTTAAAGGTGCTGGAGCACCTGTTATTGAGGATGATAAAATAATTGTTGGTTTTGCCAATGGTAAAGTTGTTGCGTTGAGGCTGAGAGATGGTTTTATGCTATGGGATGTGACAGTCTCCGTGCCAAAAGGCAGTTCTGAATTAGAGCGTATTGTTGATTTAGATGCCGATCTGATTTTACAGGATGGTATTGTTTATGCCATGTCATACCAAGGAAATATAACGGCTGTTGAAACGGAAACAGGGACTGTTCTTTGGAGTAAAGAGCATTCCAGTTATGCGGGTGCAACCATTCAAGGTGATGTGATTTATTTGACTGATGATGAAAGTCATGTTTGGGCATTAGACATCAGTAATGGTGCCTCAATCTGGAAACAATCGGTATTGTCTGATAGGCTTTTAACCAAACCTATTGTCATTAATGATTACCTAGTTGCAGGTGATGGTTACGGTTATCTGCATTGGTTTAGCAAAGATGATGGGCGAATTATTGGTCGTTATTTCGTTGATGCTGGCGGTGTCTCAGTTCCTGTTGTGGAAGATAATGATTTGTATATTTTGAGTAATACTGGGCAAGTAAAGGCTTTGACTTTAAACGATGTTGGAGAGTTGACGGGGATTTTTAGGTGACTGTCCGAGAATGCAGATTTTCGTCAGAACAAGGCAAAATTTGATGAAGAAGCGCAGTTTACTGGTGTAAATGATCATTTTCAGACTGTTTTTAACGCAGAGTTGGCGGAAAGATGAGTTTTCGGACAACCTCCTA
>JABHHM010000367.1 GCA_018671575.1 Methylococcales bacterium
CCATTTAAAGGAAAGACACCTTATGTAATGTTGGGTAATAAATTAATTATTGCTTTAATTTTTTTCTTATTATTGACAATCAAGCTGAGTGAGCCGTTCATCTGTTCAAATAAAACTCATCCCCTTGCAGTATAAAAATATTTTATTTGACACATCGACATGATTAGGGCGATACTTTTAGAATGAATAAAAAACTCATCCACTGTCTGCTGGTATTATCAATTCTATTGAATCCTTTGATTTCAATCGCCGATGCGATGATGTTGTCTAAAAATTCTATGCAGATGCCTATGGTTGAGTCTTGTCATCAAATCACTGAAAATCAAACTCAAGTGAATAATGATGATGAATGCTGTCCATCCTCAATCTGTCAGGATACAAATTGTTCTCTCAGTCATTGCACTACTTTTTCTGTTTTGTTTCAAACGGTAATTTTGTCAAATACCGAAATATCTCATGACAAAATTTATTCAGCCGTGAATCAATCACGCCACAATTTATTCATACCTTCCTTGTTCAAACCCCCTATCGTTTAAAACTCTTTTGAAATTCTCATATATAAGTAGGTGACCATAATTATATTAACATTTTCACTCAATATTTTTCGCCCTTTGGCACTACTACTCTGACCGAATAGACCTCTATGCAATCAGAGCAGTAACACCAAAGGTCAAAAAATCTTGAGCGAAAATTTTGTTAAGATAATTATGGTCACCTACTTATAATATCGGTTGGATAGACAACAACATATCCGCCAAATTTTATCTCATTCACATTTTCAACAGTTTGCTCCTTAAATAAGGATATGTGCGCATGCATTATTTTAATTTGTCTAAAGAATTTAGGTTACCTATCCTATTGTTTTGTTTTTATTGTCAATCTATTGTGCTGGCAGAAACACAACAAATTCATCATTTATCTCTCCAACAAGCCGAAAAAATAGCATTGATGGACGATCCATTAATGAATCAGTTTCAATATCAATCCAGTCGTTTTGAAGCACAATCTATTTTTGCTAAAACATTGCCTGATCCAAATTTGAAATTGGGTATTATTGGTTTGCCCATCGATGATTTTGATCGCAGTAAAGAAGCCATGACACAACTACAAATAGGTTTGCAACAAAGTTTTCCAGCAGGGAAAATTTTAGAGAAAAAGTCTTTAAAAAACCGAGTGATGTCGACGCTTCAACTACAAAAGAAAAGCCACCAGACATTGTTAATATTGAAAAAAGTACGACAACATTATATTGAAATCTATTTTCATCAAAAAGCCAGTCAAGTCATTAGCGAAAGTCAAAAAACATTTAAACAATTGGTCAATATTACCGAAGCACATTTTGCCTCTGGAAAACGAAATCAACAAGATGTACTCAGGGCAGAGTTGGAATTATTAAAAATTACTGATCGCTCAATTAAAAACAAGGGTCGTATTGATCAGGCAAGAGTTAATTTGGGAAAATGGATTGGCGACAAAGCACTATGGTCATTGCAAAAATCCCCTCCAGTTTTACCACGCTTACATTCCTCTGATAAAACATTAGAGGCTCTGATAAATCATTCAGTCATCATAATTGAAGATCAAAAAATCAAAGCACAAGATGTTGCCGTGGATATTGCCATTGAAAAATTCAAACCACGCTGGATGTTAGATGTGACTTATGGTGAACGCAATAGTCGAAATACCAATGGCTCAAAACGACCTGAACTGTTATCAGTGATGATGAATGTCAGTTTGCCTATTCATCATCATAAAAAACAAGGAGCCTGGTTATCATCAGAAAAATCTAAATTACAGGCGAATCGTTATCAAAGAATCGATAAAATTCGTGAATTAAAAAGACAGTTTAATTTGCAACTGACCCTTTGGGAAAGTCTGAAAAAGCGCCAATATTTATTTGATCAGCAAATGACTCAACAAGCTCAATTAAATGTAGAAGCCGCCATGATTGCTTATCAAAGTAGCGTGAGTGATTTTGATACCTTGATAAAGTCTGAGTTAATTCGTTTAAAAATTAGGCTACAAGCCATTAAAATCAAACTGGAATTGACCAAATCTCATGCTAAATTACTTTATTTTCAAGGAGAATAATAATGAAAAAAACACTGACTTTTATATTACTCATCATGTCTATTTTAGCAGGTGGATTTTTTCAATATACGTTCAAACTAGATCAATATTTGGCACATAAAGATCATCAAGTGTCTACAGCCAAAGAATCATCCATGCCCACTAAAAAAGAAAAAAAGATCATGTACTGGGTTGCTCCCATGGATGCCAATTATCGACGTGAAAAACCTGGAAAATCTCCAATGGGTATGGAATTGGTACCCGTCTATGCAGAATCAGAAAATGAGGTAGAGGATAAATTAGCAGTAAAAATAAAACCATATATTATCAATAATCTGGGTGTACGCACGGCAACAGTGAAGCGGAGTTCTATTTCTCAAGATATTCATGCGGTGGGTTATGTGGCATACAATGAAAATAAAATCAGTCATTTACACACTCGTACCAAAGGTTGGGTTGAAAAACTTTATATTAAAGCTGAGGGTGATCAAGTCAAAAAAGGTCAAGTGGTGTTTGAAATGTATGATCCTGACCTGGTGAATGCACAACAGGAATTTTTACAAATCTTATCGAGTAAAAATAAAGCGGAGTTGAGTCGCTCGTCTGCTCAAACGAAACTTATGCCCTTGCGGTATAAACATCTGATCAATGCTTCTGAAGAACGATTGATTGCTTTGGGTATCTCAAAAAAGGATATCAATCGGCTGAAAAGAACCAAAAAAGTGTTACAACGAATAAAATATTATTCACCACAAAATGGCATTATTTCCAAATTAAATGTGGGTGAAGGTATGTTTGTAAAACCATCAACAATAATGATGACAATTGCGGATTTATCAACTGTTTGGTTACAAACTGAAGTCTTTGAACGTCAGTCAAGTTGGGTGAGTCATGGCCAGTCAGTTGAGGCAAAACTGACCTATTTACCTGATAGGATTTGGCAAGGAGAAATTGATTATATCTACCCTGAACTGAATCCCACAACCAGAACTTTAAAAATCAGAACAGTATTATCCAACCCAAACCGTCAATTGTTACCCAATATGTATGCCCATATTGTGATCAAAAGCAAAAAAAAGCCCAATGTTTTAATCATTCCAAAAGAAGCTATTTTACGCAGTTCAATGAAAAATAGGGTGATTGTTGAAATTAAACCAGGGCAATTTAAGCCAAGAGACGTACAAATTGGCTTAGAAAATGAAACGGTCGCTGAGGTAGTTTCAGGATTAGAAAAAGGTGAGACTGTGGTCACATCTGCACAATTTTTGATTGATTCTGAAGCGAGTTTAAAAGCCAGTTTTGCCCGAATGTCAGCACTTAAAGAATCGCCTGCTTCAATGACTGAAACACAACATTCTGGTGCAGGAACTATCATTGCAATTTTGCCAGAAGAACAGCAAATTGTATTAACTCATGATCCGATTGAATCATTAAAATGGCTCGCTAAAGTCACCCAATTTAAGGTGAAAAATACATTAAAGTTAAGCAATTTAAAAGTTGGCGATAGTTTGCATTTTTCATTAGAAACCATTGGCAAAGAAAAGTATCAAATCAGTTCAATTCATAAAATGGATGAGGGAGGACTGTAATGATTAACTGGATTATAGATTGGTCTTTGAATAATCGCTTTATCATTATATTGTGTACCTTGGTCTTGATTGTTTGGGGAATTGTCAGTATCCAACAAACTCCGATTGATGCCATTCCTGATTTATCGGATGTTCAGGTAATTATAAAAACCAGTTACTCAGGTCAAGCACCGCAGGTGGTTGAAGATCAAATCACCTATCCATTAACTTCCGCCATGCTGTCTGTGCCAAAGGCAACCACCGTTCGAGGTTATTCTTTTTTTGGTGATTCTTATGTTTATATCATCTTTGAAGATGGTACTGATTTGTATTGGGCACGCTCCCGAGTGCTGGAGTATTTAAGTCAGGTCACTGATAGTCTACCTAAAAATGCCAAACCTGTATTGGGTCCTGATGCAACAGGAGTCGGTTGGGTTTATGAATATGCCTTAACGGATCGTTCAGGTCATCACGACTTATCACAATTGAGATCCATTCAGGATTGGTTTCTAAAGTATGAATTACAAGCTGTGCCAGGTGTTTCTGAGGTGGCAACC
>JABHHM010000368.1 GCA_018671575.1 Methylococcales bacterium
ACTTTGGAGCCTTTGACATAGTGAAAAGAATTAAGCATGGCACGTACCATTGCTTCCACTTGCTTTTTGTTACCTTGGCGTAAATTTTTGTAGATATAGGCAAAGGCTTCTTTGTCATTGGCAAATTGAGGTATGTTAATTTTAGGCAGTCCAGCAACCGATGCGCTGGCTTGTTTTTCCATTTGTTTGCTACCAATGGTGGGCATGGCTCTTATTTCATCTGACGTGTATTTGTGGGTAGCAATTGTTTTGTCTGATTTTTTACTGGAAATAAAGCTTTTATTCCAAGGTTTAGTCACCGCATCTCTATAAAAACGAACATTAAATGTTGCTTCTTTGTCTTCAACATTGGTGTAGCTGGTAACAAGAGAATATTTTGCCTGGACATTCAATGAAAAAGATTTTGGATTATGCCATTTAACTTTTCGGATTGAGCGATTCTTTGAAAGTATGGGGCCAGTAATGTCACTGACAATTTTATTCCAGTTATAACTGCCGACAAATTTTTTCATGTCATTTTTAATTAAAGCAAGTATTTCATCATCAGTTGGAGCAGGAATGCCTTCATATTCATTCCAGGTGACTTTGAACTTATCAAACTCATAATTTCCGTTAATAATCTGATATCTAGAAAATCCCCCTATAACCACTTTGGCATTGGGATATTCTTTGATTTTTGCATTACGTTTAATGGTTATGCCTTTTTCCCAAATGCGTTGTAATCTATAAACAGAATAACTGCCATTACCTTTTAAAAGTTTGATGTCAATAATTCCAGGATTCATCACATCTTTTATGACTTGTTTATCTGATGGCCTACCAGCAAATAGTAAAGAGGAGTATAAGCAGACAAAAATTAGGCTAATAACTTTAAAACGCATATGGATACCTTTTGTTAAATTGAGGGAAAGATATTTAAAATATAGTTGTTCATTGCTAAGCTGTCCAACAGAAGATTTAATCATGATTGTGCTATAATGATAGCAGTATCATCAAATACGAGGCTATGGTTATGGAAAATAATAGAAAACAGGATCGAAAAGTTGTCCACAAAATAGTGCAATGGACTGACGGAGTTCGTGCTCGTAAAGGTGAAATACAAGATGTTTCAGACAAAGGTGTTTTTTTATCACCTTCTTGGACTCCAACTGAAAACATTAAACCTGGTGACGTGATTGAAATACTGGTAGATGGTCCTGATGGTCCTGTTGAAATTCAGGCTGAAGTTCGCTGGTCAGGTTCTAGCGATTCTAATCACAGTGAAGGAATTGGCCTTCAATCGACTGATGGCAAAAATTTGGCCGAATTATTAGAAATTGAAGATGATAAAGCTTCAGAATAACTGCATTATTAGAGCATAATTATATTTTCCATTCCTAAACACCTACACCTGAATATTCATTTCAGGTGTTTTCATTATTTCCTAAATAAAATAAATTTCTTGTCTTTTTCAAGTTGAACTACATCACATTTCAAAGGTTATTTGCTTCAATTTTGTGAGGCACTTAACAATCCTAAACAGTGGCTATCGCCATCATCTTAATTTTCTTGTAATTTTTATAGCAAGGAAATATTTCAATTTTCTATCTGATTTTTAGATTGAAATTTTCTGAAGTCTCTCAAAAAATAATTCAAACAGTTAAGGGGACACGCAACAAATAAATATCCAAATTGAGCAGAATTTTTATTTATTGCGTGCCCTCTATTAAAGGGATGGGTACGAAATAATTTCCCATTTTGAGTTCATCCCTAAGCAATTCAGGAGATACTCCAATGCTTGCCTCATTTTATAAAATTAGAATAAATGCACGACTATTCCCGTTGTTTATCATTTCTTTATTATTTATTCATGGCTGTAAATATAAAGGAGAAAATGAAAGTGAAACAAATTTACCGCAGTCGATCAATTCATCCATCGTTAATAAATCGGTAGTTATTAATCAGGAAGGTTTGCGATTGTATGGTGAGCAATGTGCTTCTTGTCATGGTAACTCTGGTTCAGGTACAGCGATTGGGAGTTCTTTAATTGCTTGTCCAACCTGTAATGATCAGGATGTTTTATCTAAGCGTATAGAAACGACAATGCCGATAAACTCTATAGGTACTTGTGATAATGAATGTGCTAATAATATTGCAGATTATATTTTAGTTGTCTTCAATGGTAAGGGATTAACCGTAACAAATCATACGCTACAGCAAGTTAAATTCATGCCGCCTAAAAAAACATTGTATAAATCCAGTTTGAGTTTAATTGGTCGGTTACCCACTACTGATGAATTACAACGGGTTTCTAATGACGGAGAAGTTGGTTTAAGTCGTATTTTAGATCATTTTTTAAATGATGAAAAATTTCTTAATAGAGTGAAGGAAATTTATAATGATCAATTATTGACGGATAAATATTTAGGTTCTGAAAATGCATTGGCGTTATTGGATAGTCGTGATTTTCCAAATCGTCGGTGGTATAGGGATATTGGGTTGGATTTGGATGATCAGGAGCAACGTAAAAAATATTATGAATTACGTACCCAGACTAATGATGCCGTCGCTCGTGAAATATTAGAGTTGATTGCTCATGTGGTGCGAAATAACCGTCCTTTTACCGAAATATTAACTGCTGATTATATGATGGTTAATGCTTTTTCTGCCAAAGTTTATGATGTTGAATCACAGGTTACTACCAATATTGATGACATTGCCTACGGACAAGGTGCTCCGTTTAAAGAAGCCAGGATTGCTAACTACCCACATGCGGGTATTTTAACTTCTGCCATGTTTTTAAATCGTTTTCCAACTACCCGAACCAATCGTAATCGTCACCGATCTAAAACAGTTTATGATTTTTTCTTGGATACCGATATTCTTTCCATTGCTGGTTCAAGACCGACAAAGAGTGATGATATCGCAACCAATAATCCCATATTAAATAATCCAAACTGTGTTGTTTGTCATTAAGTGATGGATCCAGTGGCATCAATATTTCAGCATTGGGATGAACGAGGTCGCCACCGTGTTAGTGAACAATGGTATTCGGATATGGAAACTCGTGGTTTTAATAATGTGAAAATGCCCATTAAATTTACCGAATCGAGTGTTCAATGGTTGGCTCAGGAAATAGTCAAAGACCCACGTTTTGTTAAGGCAACCGTTAAAGTGATGTACACAGGATTAACAGGACGCAAACCAATCAATTCACAACTTCTTAATTCTAATGAAAATGCGGATTTACGTGAAGCTTATGTTTCTCAAAGGAATATGCTGAATAGTCTGGAGCAACAATTTATTGCAGAGGGTTATAACCTAAAGAAATTGGCAAAAAATATCATTCTCAGTGCTTATTGGCGAGCAGACAGTTTAGAAAATGGAGTGAGTGATACTACCAATACTATCGGCTCAAGTAGATTATTAACGCCAGAGATGTTGGATAGAAAAATTCAAGCCATATTAGGCTTTACCTGGAAGCGCCGTTCTTATGATAGTCAATCCAGATTGGCAGGTAATAGAAATAATGGATATAGACAATTATACGGTGGCATTGATTCTGATTTGGTGAACAAACGAATTACTCAGGTTAACGGTATGATGACTGCTGTGCAAAAACGCATGGTAACTGAATTGTCATGTAAGGCTGTGACTCTTGATTTTTTCAAAGTACGACAAGCCAGGCAGTTATTTCCACAGGTTTCCATCAATACCAGTCCAGTGGATGATGATGGTTTTCAAGTGCCATCTGCCATTAATGCCATCAAGCAGAATATTAAGCATTTGCATTGGGTCATGCATGGCGACTCTTTAGAGATTGATGATGTTGAATTGCAGCACACTTATGATTTGTTTAATCAATTGAAGTCTGCTGGTCATCAATTGTTAAATTCAAATTTTAATAAATACCGTTATTTACCGAGTAGTTGTCGTTTGTATTATCATCCTGAAACAGGTGAGAGATTATCTAATACCGATGAGATTGTGCTTGACGAAGACTATTCTGTACGCGCTTGGATGGGGGTTTTGGCTTATCTGATGAGTGATTTTAAATTTGTTTACGAATAATTTAAAAAAAATTGGAGAATAACAATGAAAAGACGTCAATTTATGCAGCTATTAGGAGTCTCAGGCATGGCAGCTTATTTGCCTGCACCCTTTATCAAACAAGCCAATGCAGCGGATCCAAATCATTTTTGGGTAATGGTACATGCTGGTGGCGGTTGGGATCCGACCAGTCTGTGTGACCCCAAAGGTAATGCGCTTAGAAATGATGGTAGAGGTCCTGTTAATCAATATCAAACAGAACAAATTAAATCTGTCGGAAACATACGATATAGCCCTTATCCTGATAGTGTGACTGATCCAGGAATATTTGATAATTTTTTTACCAGCTATCAATCACAATTATTGGTTGTTAATGGAATTGACCATCAAACCAACAGTCATTCAGCGGGTACACGTAATGCCTGGAGTGGTAGTTCTGATATGGGAATGCCTGGCTTTGCCGCATTGGTGGCAGCAGTAACAGCAAGGGACTTGCCAATGACCTTTTTATCTAATGGCGGTTATGATTTTACTGATTCGTTGGTGTCTCCGACTCGTGCGTCAGGTAGTGGTGCTTTTCAGGAATTGGCTTTCCCAAATAGACCTAACCCCAATGACAGTAACCAACAATTCTTAGATCAAAATGAAAATTCATCATTGGATATTCATAAACTCATTGTCGATGCCAGTAATAAACGATTAAATCGACAAATTGAGCAAGAATTATTGCCTCAAAGACGAACTGCAATGAGTCAATTATTTATTGCAAGAAATGGCAAAAATAATTTAAATACTTTAGTGAATAAACTGCCAGGTCAAATATCAGGTGGTATGAAAGGTCAGGCAGAAATTGCTGTTGCAGCTTTTGCATCAAATATGGCTGTGAGTGCCAATCTGGTGTCGGGTGGTTTTGATACGCATGGGAATCATGATAATTCGCATTTTCCAAGATTAGCAACATTACTTGATGGGGTTGATCACTTGATGCAAGAGATCAATCGACATGGCCTGGCAGATAGAGTGACGGTGGTTATTGGTTCCGATTTTGGTCGAACACCTTATTACAATAATGGTAATGGTAAAGATCATTGGAATGTAACGAGCTTGATGATGCTGGGTGCAGGTGTGCAGGGTGATCGTGTTGTTGGCGCGACTGATGCAAACTTTAATGCATTGGCAATCAACCCAGAATCACTTGAAGTAGACCCAAATGGAGTGGTGTTAACCCCCTCTCATGTTCATCAAAATTTAAGGCGATTGGCTGGTATTGAGGAAAGTAATATTACCAAAAAATACGGCTTATCAAATACCTTTATCAATCTACTGGGATAATCTCATGAAAAATTTAATATCAGTGATCACTTGTATCGTCATATTATCAATTCAATCTACTGTTTATGCCGTCTCCGTTGGGGAAAGAGCGCCCATATTTAATCTGACGACATTTGAATCAGAAAAAAGGATTAATTTATCGGACTATCGTGGCAAAGTTATTTTGTTGGATTTTTGGGCATCTTGGTGTACATCTTGTCGTCAGGCATTTCCTGTTTTAAATTCTTTTCATCATCAATTTAAAGCAAAAGATTTTAAAATTTTAGCAATTAATGTGGATGAAGACCCGAAGGATGGCAAGCATTTTTTGCGGCGCTATTCAGCTGACTTCACGGTATTGTCTGATCCATTAGCCATTACTCCTGAAAAGTATCAGCTTAAAGCAATGCCAATGTCATTTATAATTGATAGAGATGGCATTGTCAGAAAGGTTAAAGTAGGTTTTAAAGTAACGGACAAGATCAGTTTGTATCGTGATATCAAAATGATGATAAAGGAATAAATTATGTCTCGTTATTTGTTAATTGCGTCACTGGTTATTGTAGCAGGATGTAGTCCCGTTAAAGCATGGCAGCGTGGTGATTTATCTCATCAGGAAATGCAATTTAATGGTGATTCGCTGGATGCCAGATTGAATAGCCATATTTATTTTAGTAAAGAAGGGGCATCAGGAGAAGCCAGTATTGGCGGCGGCGGATGTGGGTGTAATTAATGAAAAATAAAACACTCATGGCATTAACAGCAGCGGCACTTGCATTACCTGGAATGAACCAAAAATCAGAAGCAAGTGAAGCCATAACTGATTTTCAATGGGGCTACCAATTGACCACCTATCAGGAAGAAGACAGTGTTAAAAATAAAACATTGTTGGGTGATGTTGAACGATATGATATACAAGTACATCAACTTCAGTTTGCCTCTCCTTTAGGGGAGCAACGTGATGTCACTTTGAATGTAACCACTGAAACCATGAGTGGCGCATCACCAATGGGTATAGGGCGTGATGCCAATAACAAATCGGCTGTTATCATGAGTGGAGCCAGTATCGATGAGTCGAGGCAAGATTATTCAGCCAATCTGCGTCAATTTTTTAAGTCAAGTGATGTGGCATTGTCAGTGGGTTATTCAATAGAGGATGATTATCAGGCGTTGAGTGCAGGTTTGTCTGGCAATAAGCATGTTAATAATGATTTGACAACATTGAGTGGTGGTATCAGTTTGTCCAGTGATGGCATTACACCTGTTGAATCGGGTGTAAATGATCGTTTTCCTGAACGAATTGATGATGAACCTAAAGTTAGTCGGACGTTATTTGCAGGGGTTTCACAAATCATTAATCGATCGTTGGCTGTTCAGTTGGCCGTTAATGTAACATCTCACAGTGGTTTTTTAAGTGATCCTTATAAATTAAGAGATCAACGTCCTGAGTCACGAGATCAGTGGTCTTTCATCGGTAAAATACGTTATTTTTCAAGAAAATTGAATGCAGCACTGAAAGTAGACGCTCGTTGGTATAATGACAGTTGGGGTATCAATGCACAAACGGTTGATTTAAAATGGCATCAAAATATAGGGCAGGCTATTAAAGTGATTCCTACTTTTCGATATTATTCACAAAGTCAGGCAAATTTTTATTATTCATCGGATGATTTAAGTCGTACGGGGTTTCAGTCTAGTGATTATCGCTTATCACCTTATGGTGCAATGACTGTTGGAATCAAATGGATAACGAAATTTAAAGACTGGTCATTATCATTGGCCTGGGAAAATTACCAAAGCAGTGCAAGTTTGGCATTAAAGCCTGTGAGTGTCGAGAATCCTGCATTGGTACAATTCACTCGATTATCATTTGGTTTGACAGGGAAATTCTAATGCAACAGGTGGTGCTGGATTTTTCGGCAATGGGCGGTCCTTGCGAAATTCGACTTTATGCAGAAAATAAAGCAGAAGGACATGAAATAGCATTGTCGGCAAAACAAGAAATATTGCGTTTGGCAACCAAATACAGTCGTTATCAGCAAGATACAATAACCAGTCGAATTAACCAGCTTGCAGGGACTCATGAGAAGTTTAAAGTTGATGATGAGACCAGTGCTTTGCTGACTTTTGCAGATACCTGTTTTAAGCAAAGTGACGGGCTGTTTGATATTACCAGCGGTGTATTACGCCGTGTGTGGG